>JBBRDW010000108.1:0-15292 GCA_038203525.1 Chitinophagales bacterium
TCGCGGGTATTTTTATGCGCCAAACTGCATTGCTACCATCAAACGTCCGTTGCGTCGCACGCTTGTACATTCTGTAATTCTATTGGGCTTTTACCGAAGCGAAAATTTGGAATGCACACGAATATAGTTACCGAAGTAAAAATGTGTGCCTTCCGCCCCGGCGCGGCAACCTAAAACGGAAAATGCCCCTTTTGCTATCTCTGGGCTTTAAACCAATACCCAAATAAAATTTGCCTTAGACAATTTAGTTGGTAAACCAATAAATAACTTAATTTCCCGCTTCTCTAATTTGCTTAAACTAAGTTATATGAATTTTAAAAGATGGTACCTGGCAGTATTTTGCGTTACATTATTTGCCTGCAGTAAAGGCGGTAGCGGTACTACAACTCCACCGGCTTCTACTTTGCCCGCTGCCAGCATCAATAATATATCTGCGAACCGCAATGGAGCAGGTTCGGTGTTTCAGTTTTCGGTTGCGCTCAGTAGTGCAGCGGTTGGCGATGTAACGCTGCATTATGCTACACAGCCAGGCACCGCCCTTGAAAATGCAGATTTTACTGCGGCAACGGGCACCTTAACTATTGCATCTGGTAAAACCAGCGGTACAATAGACGTGCAGATAAAGGGCGACAGCCTGCGCAAAGAAAACCAGGTTTTTTATGTTCAGCTTGATGCGCCGAAAAACTGTACCATTAAAACCAGTAAGGGAACCGGTACAATTGTAAATGTAAATGGCTTATACCTGCCCGTAGACAATACCGGATATACTACTCCATTAACTTATGCCGGTTATAACCTTGCGTGGGCAGATGAGTTTAGTACAAATTCAATAAATGCGGCTAACTGGACTTTTGAAACAGGCGGCGGCGGCTGGGGTAATAATGAACTTGAAAACTATACCGACAGAACCCAGAATGCTTTTGCATCGCAGGGAAATCTTATTATTGAGGCAAGGCCCGAGGTTTACAATGGCAACCAGTATACCTCTGCCAGAATGATTACAAAGAATAAACAAGTCTTTAAATATGGCCGGGTAGATATACGCGCAAAACTACCTTCAACAAAAGGCATCTGGCCAGCATTGTGGATGCTTGGGAATAATATAGATCAGGTAAGCTGGCCATCCTGCGGCGAAATAGATATCCTGGAGCTGCTGGGCCAGGAGCCCAATAGAATTTATGGTACAATACATTGGGGTTCCAACCTTGCCACACATGCATCAAAGGGAACAAATTATTTGCTGCCCTCGGGTTCATTCGATCAGCAGTTTCATGTTTATAGTATGATCTGGGCCGAGAACAGCATTAAAATACTTGTTGACGACCAGGAATATTTATCTGCCACCAACGTTGATGTTTCAGGCACATACCCTTTTAACAATAATTTCTTTTTTATTTTCAACATTGCCGTTGGCGGCAATTGGCCCGGCTCACCCGATGCAACAACCACTTTCCCACAAAGAATGATAGTAGATTATATCAGGGTTTTCCAGTAGTAGAAATACAATGAACGAAAGCAACGAACGAAAAAACGAAACTGCAAGTAACAACCGTTCATTATTTATGCCCGGTATTTTTGTTTTTATACCAGCCAATATTTTCATAGCAGCTTCCTTGCGTCGCAATCCGTTCATCAGCTGTGCAGGTATTGAGCTTTGGGGGTCATTTGCCAGAAAGCGTTAAACAGTTAAGCAGCAATTTTTAAAAAGGCTCTAAATGAACAACAGGCTTATCATGCTTTTACTATCAGTTGCTTTTTGCAATGGCTGTTTTATTTTTAGCGATAAAGGTGAGCTGCTTTACCAGCAGGGAAAATATAGTATAAGAAAGAAAAACCTAATGAGTTATTACCAGGCCTCGCCAGACCTTTTTGTAGCAACAGATAAAGGGGAAGTAAAAATAAATTTAAACGGATTCGGGAATCGCGAAATAGCCCAGGAGAAAATAACAGGCATAGCATTGCACGAGATTACCAGCGATTCTGTTCAGATATATTTTACCACAACAGATGCACAGGCACCGGTAAAAAATGAAGTGATTGGTGTAAATATAAAGTACGCTGTTGATAGTATTCTTGCAGGCAGGAAATAAGAATTTATTCGTTCTGGCAAAGATGAAATATTAATTTTAATAATGTTATTCAATAACAGGATCACAAAGCTTTTTGGTATAGATTACCCAATCATCCAGGCTGGTATGATATGGGCCAGCGGCTGGCGTCTTGCAAGTGCAGTAAGCAATGCAGGCGGCCTCGGGCTTATCGGCAGCGGCAGCATGTACCCGGATGTTTTACGTGAACACATACGCAAGTGTAAAGTAGCCACCAATAAACCTTTCGGTGTAAATGTGCCGATGCTTTACCCGCATATTGACCAGCATATGCAGATCATTATAGAGGAAGGCGTTAAGGTTGCCTTTACATCGGCAGGTAATCCCAAAACGTGGACAGCTATCTTAAAAGAGAAGGGTATTACCGTTGTGCATGTAGTAAGCAGCAGCGCGTTTGCAGCAAAAGCAGAAATTGCCGGATGCGATGCGGTGGTAGCCGAAGGTTTTGAAGCCGGCGGGCATAATGGCCGCGAAGAAACTACTACAATGGTCTTGATACCTGCAGTGAAAAACGCGGTAAAAGTGCCGGTGATTGCAGCGGGTGGTATTGCTACAGGCCGCCAAATGCTTGCTGCCATGATACTTGGTGCAGATGGCGTGCAGGTAGGAAGCCGCTTTGTTTGCAGCGATGAGGCTTCGTCGCACATTAATTTTAAACAGGCCGTGGTTGATGCACAGGAAGGCGATACCATGCTGAGCCTTAAAAAAGTAGTGCCTGTAAGATTGTTGCGAAACCATTTTTTTGAACAGATAAAAGCTGCTGAAAAAAACGGCGCCAGCGAGGAAGCACTGAGAGTATTGCTGGGAAGAGGAAGAGCAAAAAAAGGAATGTTTGAAGGAGATATGGAAGAAGGCGAACTGGAGATTGGAGCAGTTAGTTCGCTTATTGCCAACATCCTTCCGGCAGGCGAAATAGTAAAGGAAATATGGACAGATTTTAGTGCGGCATTGGAAGATCCGCTAAAGCATTTTTGATAACAATATTTGCTTCTAAAGGAGCCTGAAATTTTTCAGCCGATTTGCTGATATTGTTTTTTTTCTAACCACTTGCAAACACAAAATGGAAACTCAATTTTGTACACTAAATTTTGCATATGGTAGATTTTAAGTCTCTTGATGATTTCAGGTTAAAGGGTGGAAAATATTTTGTTCCCTGTATTTCCATTGACATTGTGATATTTGGTTTTCACCATAACCAGCTTAAAGTGCTGCTGCTTAAAATAGTAAACCTCACTTTATACGGGCTGCCTGCAGGCTTCATTTATAAAGATGAACATATTGATGAATCGGCAAAAAGGATACTCAAAGAACGAACAGGGCTAAGCGATATATTTCTCCAGCAATTCTATGTTTTTGGCGACCCCAGGCGCAGCGATGAAAACATCACTAAGATTTCCTTTGAAAGCAGCGGCATCAAACATCAAAAAAATAACTGGCTGCTGGAGCGTTTTTTAACTATTGGCTACTATGCTTTGGTAGACTTTGAAGCGGTAGATGCAACGCCTGATATTTTTTCTGAAACATGCGAATGGCACGACATACACGAACTGCCGGTTATGGCTATGGACCATAGTAACATAATTGAGCAGGCTCTGGTTACGCTGCGTACCCACCTGCATTATGAACCTTTGGGTTATAATCTGCTACCGGAAAAATTTACCATGCCCGAACTTCAAAAACTGTACGAAACCATACTTGATAAGCAACTTGACCGGCGTAATTTTCAGCGCAAGATGATCTCTTACGGCATTTTAAAAAGGCTTAAGCTGCGCCGCAAAAATGTTGCACATAAAGCTCCCTATCTTTACTCCTTTGATTTACGTAAATATCACCTTGCACTGCAAGAAGGTTTTCAAAGTGCCTGGTAAGAAATGCGGGAAGAAATAGTATCAATAAAAAAAATTGAATGAGCGTACCGCAACATATTTGGCTGGTTACAGGATGGCTAATATTTGGTATTCTGCACAGTGTTTTTGCCGGCGATGCAGTGAAAATTCCGGCGCAGTCTTTTCTGGGGAACAAGTTCAAATTTTACCGGTTATTTTATTCTGTATTTGCAGCTATTAACCTCGGTGCTGTTATTTATTACCAGTTTGCCATTGCCAGTATTTTATTGTGGCAGCCGTTTGTTGCTGTTGAGGTTATTGCTGTTGTAACAGGCCTTGCCGGAACAATAATTATGCTTACCGCCATTCGTAAATATTTCTTCAGCCTAAGCGGAGTTGATGTGTTTTTCAGGAAGCAGGCCCCGGTTCCCCTTCAGATAAATGGGTTAAATGCCTACATGCGCCACCCACTGTATACGGGTACTTTATTATTTGTTTTAGGCTGGTTTCTTTGGCAGCCGTTGCTTTCCAATCTTATTTCCTGCACTGCTGTTTTTTTATATACCATCATTGGCACATTTCTGGAAGAAAAAAGGCTGCTGAAGATATTTGGCGATGAGTATAAAAAATATATCAGCAGGGTTCCTATGTTTATTCCAAAAATTATGTAATGCCTACCCTGCATTTGTAAGAATTATTTACCCGGCTTGGTTCTTCTCGTTATCGCCTTTGCCGACTTAGACAAACCCTAGTAATGGTACATTTCAAATTTTCTCATGTATTTATAGGAACCAAGCTGCAGTGCAATATGAAAAGTCTGTTGCGTCGCACTCTTGTACATTCTGTAATTCTATTGAGCTTTTACCAAAGCGAAAATTTGAAATGCAACCTGTTTATACTAATGAACGGCTATAAGCTTTAGTTGCGACCTTTGAGCGTTTAGGCTTTGCCAATAGCTCCTGGTTAGTTGCTCATTAATTTCCTCAGTATAAGAGTGCGACGCAAGTAAAGCCGCACAATGGTATGCGGTAGGGTTCAAAAAAAAATTTATACCATTTGTGTTACGGCTTCCATGCCATGTCTGCAATTACGGGGTAATGATCTGAGAGTTTTTTTGGTTCTTTTTTACACTGCAATACCTGCATTTTTTTATCGGCAAGGCAAACATCGATCCTTAAGCTGGGGCCGATTTTATAGAACGTATTGCCAATACCGTATCCTTTTTCCAGAAAGGCATCAGCCAGGTTATCGCCTTTTAAAATGCGATAATTATAAGAGGTGGGGGTGATGTTTAGATCGCCGCAATAGATAACCGGATAAGGGCTCTGGTCAATGGTTTTGCGTATAATACCTACCTCTTCCTGGTGTTTTATTTCGGTTTCGCGTACTTTATATTCTGCGGATTTTCTTCGTTTATAGGTGACCTCGTAAATATTATCGTTTGGTTTTTTATCTTCGGCCGTATCAGCATAAATGGTAAAAGACTGCAGGTGGGCTGTAAAAATTCTTACGGGTTTGTTGTTGAAAAGAATATCGGCATAAGCAAGGTTTTCATTTTTGTCGTCGTGGTTGATACTTACCTTGCCACTGTCTGTAATAGGCGTTTTGCTGAAAATAGCTACTCCTTCTTCCACGATAGATGCTGAATTTTTAGGAAAACTGCCCGATTTGTCTTTGGAACAAAAGGAGTAAGAGTAACCGAGCGTATCTAACTGTTTTCTTATGGACAAACGTTTTTTTACATTTTCAATATTCCGGTATTCCTGAAAGCAAAGTACATCGGGGTTATTGTCTTTTATAATTTCCAGCATGGCATCCCTGCTGGTACGAAAGTCTGATTTAGATTTTTTCTTGCGCAGATAATTGGTAAAGCTCTGCACATTCCAGGTCATTACCCGTAAACTGGTGCTGTCTTTTTTTACCTGCCATGTTTGTGGCCCTCTTAGTGCAAAAGTGTTGATGAAGTTAAAAGTGCCAACCGGCATTACTATAAGCATAATATAAGCCAGCCTTCTTTCAGCAAAAAAACTGATGATCAGAAACAGCAGGAAAACAGCCAGCACATAAGGATAGGCGAGGCTAAAAATGCTAATATAAGGAAAAACAGCCGGAGGTATAAAAGTAGTTAAAGAAGCTAGTATATATGCGCTTATAAGGGGGATACAAAGTATGATCCACAAGGTCTTAAAAAGTGTTTTCATGTGTTGGTATTGCGGCGGCGGGTTGTTTTATATGTCTTCCTGGCTTGCTTTTTTTAGAAAATCTTTTTCTTCCTGAGAAAGTGATGGGTAGCCATCCTGATTTATTTTATCGAGAATCTCGTCTAATTTCTGTTGGGTTATATGCGGTGTTTTTTCAAACGGTTTACGTGTTGATTTATAAAATTTTTGTTGGGATATGGGCCTCTTTCTAAATTTTGTTTCGGGGTTAAAAAGGTTTGCCAGCCAATCCCAAAACTGTATCATCCAGCTGCTCCAGTCTTTTCCTTTCTGCATCTGGCTCACAAACAAAAACCCTGTTGCGCCGCCTGCCAGGTGCGCCAATGCATAACTGCCGCTGCTGCTTGCGATGGTTGCATAATCAATTGCTACAAAAATGAGGGTGATTACCCAGAGCGGTATGCCACCATTGATCATTGGAAAGATGCGGTACCCCGGTGCCATCGTAGTTGTAGCAAGCGCAATAGCCATAACCGCGCTGCCGCCACCCAGTAATGGTACTGCCGAACTGGTAGCCGCTGCGTATTGGGGAATAAGATTAGACACAAGCATGAATGAAACAGCACCTGCAAAACCGCCATACAGGTAAACCGGGATTATTTTAGAATTGCCGGTTAAATCCTGAAAAATATAGCCAAAGCCCCATAACCAAAGCAGGGTGCCTAACAATTGCCATACCCCTTCATGCGAGAACATATAGGTTAAAATGGTCCAGGGTCTTGTGGCAAAGTGCGATAAACCTGCGGGTAACGAAAACCAGTCTAAAACCTGCTGATGAAAGCTGAGGTCAGCAAACATATTGGTATCGTAAGAGAGAAAATATACGATCTTGATAAAATTAATAATGATAAAAATAACCGCATTGATAATGAGTAACCATGCAAGTGCATTGTTATCCTGGCCCAGCAGTATCTTATTTTTTCGGTTTTGACGCATCACTGACATATTCTGAAATTTCCTTAATTTAAAAGTAAGCAAAGCAAGTTAAAACAAAATACGAAAACGTTTTTTTGTTTGTTTTGTTTGAATCAGGTTTTCTGTTTTAAATAACTTTTTCACGTTTTTTGGGTGGCAGTTTTAAAAGGAATTTGATAGTTGCCGGCTTTTGATCGTTGTTGAGCCTGGGTTGTATCAGTCACTAAAACGTTCGGATCATATCCTGAACTTTTACGCAAGCGAAGGAAAGCAGTATGCCAAACATTAACCATTGCCCGCAGAAAGCTGGCATCCACTGCGGCATTTTTTCAACCTCCATTTTAAAAAAATAACCAATTTATTGAAAAGATTCATAAGTTTATACAATGTTATTTAACTGTAACCCGGATCAATACTTAAATAGATTGATTCCCAAATCTTAACTTATGAAGCTGATCACACTAATAGTGATTATTCTTTTGAGCAACACATTATTAAACGCTCAAACAAACACATATTTTTTTGGAGGTAATTTCAACGAAATACATTCAGGCCCTTCACTTACAGAAATTTTGGGATGCTCTGCATCAACAGGCACGTTTGGTAACGACTTAATTGTTACCTCTAATGGTATATGTGGCAGCGATTCTGCAAACACATTCAAATTTAACTCAGGGGGTGGTATACAATACCTAAATGCAGGTCTGGTAAGTAAAAGTTATACCATCAACGTGTTTTTTAAATTTAATGCTTTGGGTGGCTGGTCACGCATTATTGATTTCAGCAACTCCACAGCAGATGCGGGAATTTATTTATTAGGTGACTGTCTTAATTTTTTCCCCAATGGAAATGTAGGCCCATGCCCTTATTTCAAAGACAGCATATTTTATCTCCTCTCTTTTGTAAGAGATTCTGCAACGAAAGTAATTAAAGTGTATGTGGATGGTTCACTTTTCAGCAGCTACAATGATGTAAATGACACCTATATATCCGCCAACGGCACTACGCCTGTTAATTTTTTCAGGGATGATAATGCTGTTCCCTGCGAGGTTAAATCGGGCAGTATTAAGTATCTAACTCTTTCGCATGATACGCTTAGCGCCACGCAAATTGACAGCATTTGGAGAAATATTTGCACCATTGCGCTACCGCTTAAATTAATCAGTTTTACCGGATCTGTTCACAATGGTGCCGCACTTCTTAACTGGACAACTTCCAGCGAAGTGAACAGCGCTTATTTTGGTATAGAACAAAGCAGCAACGGGCAAAACTTTAATGAGGTTGGACGTATAGTTGCAAAGAACAACAATGCTGCTTCATCAGCTTATTCATTCGATAATTCAAAACTGCTGCAGGGCAATAATTTCTACCGATTAAAACTGGCAGATAAAGACGGCAAATACAGTTATTCCCCCGTTATTAAATTATCAATAAACGGTAGTAACACTGTTCAGGTATTTCCCAACCCCGCAACAAATAATATTACCGTAAGCGGTGTTGCGCAGGGTGGTTATATAAGTCTTGCTTCAACAGAGGGAAAAATTTTATTTATGCAAAAAGTAACCTCGCAAACGATGATCATTAATATTGAAAAGCTGCCACATGGTATCTATATTTTTCATTACAGCAACGGCCAGAATAGTTACACCCAAAAGGTAGTAAAGCGGTAAACGAAATTATTTTTTAATAAAGGCATTTTGTTAATCAGCAATTATTTTATATAGCGGCATCCGTTGCGTCGCACTCTTGTACGGTTGGATTATATATTCAGCTTTTACCGAAGCGAAGATTTACGCACCATAAAAGTTAAAAACATTTAGCAAAAGTGATGCGGGTTCCGACACTTCTGAATGGCGATGTTGGAAACAAGATGCTCTGTTTGCCTTTTAACCGGCTGTCAAATATTGGCAGCTATTTTACCTAATTAATTTTGCACAACGTTGAATGCTCAATTTTTTTTATTTAGACTTTTTCATCGATATTGGTGTAGCTTTTTTCTTAAACTTACTAAGCAGTAATGATTTAAATAATTGCAGTTGTTCAAATGCAGCTGTACAGTGTGTCAAGTTACAAAACACATTACGGCAATACATCCAATGAAGTCGATGTACTACCACCCCCCAATGTTTAAACTTCGCTTTGCTTAATAAATAATCCAACCGTACAAGTGTGCCAGACTGTAAAAAAACTAGGCTGTATCCCCGAAGTATTACGATTGATACCTGAGACATTTTCCGTTTAAGCGATTCTCAGGACTTGCATTTTAGTTTTTTTACAATCTGGTGCAACGCAACGGATGCCTAATAGCATTACAACTGCCGGGCCCTAAAAAATTAAAACTATTTTTTGTCCAAGTGTTTGCTTTAAGATAATTTGTAAGGCGTAAAGCGATTGTATTACTTAACATCATTTTTAAAATCAATACATCTATGGAACGCAGATCATTTATTAAAAGTGCCGCCACTATTTCAGCCTTTAGTATTATTAAGCCGGACCTTGTTTTTGGATCGAGGGTTAATTCTGCCATAAGGGTTGGCGTAATTGGCTGCGGTAACAGGGGCACTGCAGTAATAAGTTCAATGAGTGCGAACACAAATATCAATATTGTTTCAGCTGCAGATTTGTTTGAGGATAAACTTACAGCAGCAGAAAAAAACTTTAACCAGCTAAATGCAGCGAAGGGTTTTGCACCTTTAAAGAAGTCCAGTATTTACAAGGGTTCTAAAGCTTATATGCGGTTGCTCGAAAATAAAGAAGTGGATGCAGTGCAGATATCTTCACCGGCATACAGCCATGTTGGTTTTCTTGAAGCGGCGCTTGCTGCAGGCAAACACGTTTATTGTGAAAAGCCGGTTGCTACTGATGTGGACGGCATACGAAGAGTGATTGAAGCTGGCGAACAGATCAATGGAAAGCAAAGTGTAGTGATCGGTTTTCAGATAAGGCACGCAAGCCCATATATGGAAATGGTGAACAGGGTGCAGCGTGGCGATATCGGCGAAATACTTACCGTGCAGTTGTATTATTTTTCGTCAGGTACACCGTTTATCGATGTAAAAAATGTTTCGTATGATGAATTTCGCATACGCAACCATTATTATTTCAGGGCATTATCTGGAGATACTTTACTGGATCAGGGCATACACATGCTGGATGTTTGTAACTGGGCCTTAAATGCGCATCCGGTTAATGCGATTGGCAGAGGCAGCAGCAAAGGGCGGCTGCCGGTTGGCGATGCATTTAGTAATTTCCAGGTAATTTATGAGTATCCCAATGATGTGAATGTAACCATTCATACAACGAAAGTAGGGCCAACTTTTGGCGATGTATGTTGTAAATTTATTGGCACCAAAGGCAGCGCTGAAGCGCATTACAGCGGCGGTGTATTTATTATCGGCGATAATAAATGGGATTCGGGTATTGCCAAAAGTGATACGGAATTAACACCACAACAGCGGGCATCGGGTGTTTTTTCATCATCGCTGCATGATGCAGATGCAAAAAAAGAAATTGCATTTATTCAAAGTATTGAAACAGGTAATTATCTTAATGAAACACGCTCCGGCGCAGAATCTACTATGACTGCTTTGTTGGGCAGAGAAGCTGCTACAACAAAGAGAGAAATGACCTGGGATGAAGTTTATTTTTCGAATGAAAAATTAGATCCCAAGCTGAACCTTGCACAATTTGATTAGGCAGATGCAGTTTGGGTGGCTGTTAGTGTTGAACAAAATACCGAACCCACAAGAGTGCGACGCAACAGTTGATGCCATGAAAAATCTGTAACCGGGTAACAAAAATATCCGCTGGCAAAACAGGTTTATGAAACTGTTTAAGCAGAAAAAATTCAGGGCCGGAAAAAATGGATGAACAAATGCATTCAAAAAACTTATTTTACATTTTAGTTCAGATTATAAATTGACCTGTGAATTGTACACATGAAATAGATTTTTCGTAAAGTTGAAAAAAACCGTATTTATATATTTTCTTTTTAGCTGCATGGTATTCAGCGCACGTGCCGATCATATTACCGGCGGTACTATCTCGTATAGTTTAAAGACGGTTTCAGCAAATTTGTATACCTATACTGTAACGATAAAAATGTACATGGTTTGCCACTCTTACCGTGAATTTTATAACCCTACTTATCTTTCTGTTTTTGATAAAAAAACCAATGCCCGTATAAGGGATGTGCTGGTGCCACTCACAAGCAGTGAGGTGATTGAACTTACAGGAAATGATTATTGCATAGCGAATCCCCCGGAGGTTTGTTACCGGATTGGTTACTATATATTTGATCTTACGTTGCCGGCCTCCATCAATGGTTATGTTCTTTCATCTGAAGTTTTTTTCAGGGTAGCCGATATGAGAAACCTTTTGCCGGGATATCAATTTGTTGGCGCTACCTATACGGCTGAAATACCCGGCACTTTTGTTACGCCATCAGGCCCTACAAACAGCAGTGCTACTTATGTGGGAAATGACCTTGTGATTATTTGTGCAGGCAACCCCTTTACCTACAGCTTTGCTGCCGAAGATAAAGACGGCGACGAGCTTACATATTCGCTTTGCGATGCATACAAATCGGATAACTACCAGTTCGGGATAGACCTGCTGCCTCCTGCTGCTCCTCCATACTTATCGGTTCCGTACCAAGGTGGATTTACAAGCAGCAGGCCCTTGGGCAGCCAGGTTAATGTTGATGCCCGCACGGGCTTAATAAGCGGTATTGCACCAGAACCGGGCACCTATGTTATAACGGTATGTGTTGATGAAAAAAGAGATGGAAAATTTATTGCAACCCAACGAAAAGACCTGCAGTTAAATGTAGCTGCCTGTTCATTTAAATCGGCTGAATTGCAGAAGTCTTATCTTTTGTGCAGCGACTCAACTACGGTTAACCTGGAAAACCTTTCTTCCAGCCCTCTGGTGCAAAGCTATAAATGGAGCATTACCAATACTGCGGGGGTGGAGGTGTTTTCATCGGATAACCCAACACCAAACTACAATTTTACCGATACTGGTTTATATAATGTGCGGCTTGATGTAAATCCCAATGCTAAATGCGCAGACTCAGCCAGCGCCCAGATCAGCGTTTACCCTGGCTTTAAACCGGGCTTCAGTTACGGCGGTATTTGCTTGAATAAATCAACGCAGTTCACCGATTCTACATCTTCTGTTTATGGCATCATCAACTCCTGGCATTGGAATTTTACAGGAGATAGCTTAGCTGGCAATGAATCATCAGATCTCCAAAACCCGGACTACCATTACCTTTCGCCAGGTGAAAAAAATATCAGTCTTAGGGTAACAGACAGCAAGGGTTGTGTTGATTCAGTCACCAAAAACATTATGATATTTGATAAGCCTCCCATACAACTTGCTTTCAGGGACACACTTATCTGTAAACCTGATACACTTCAATTAAATGCTGCCGGAACAGGCGTTTATAAATGGTCGCCAATAACCGATTTAAATAATCCAGCTATTAGAAACCCTGTGATTACCCCAAAAAATTCTACTACTTACTACGTAGATCTTACCGTTGAGGGCTGCACCAACAGAGACTCGGTAATTGTGGAAGTAGTAGATCATGTAACACTTAGTGTAATGAATGATACCACCATATGCAGTGGCGACTCTGTTCGTTTACATATTTTTTCAGATGGATTGAAATATAATTGGTCCCCGGTTTCACAGGTGAATAATGCCAGCCTTCAGCAACCAACTGTTTATTCGCCGGCAAATACAACTTACAGCGTTACTGCAAATATTGGCAACTGTAACGCTAACGGAAAGGTTACGGTGAGAACAGTCCCTTATCCTGTTGTATTTGCAGGTGCCGATACTGTAATATGTTTTGGCAACGAAGCTGTGCTAAATGGTATTGGTAATGGAATAAGTTATACCTGGTATCCAAATAAAGACATCATCGATTTTCATGCGCTGCATACCGCTGTATCACCACTGGCGAGTACTACCTATACACTTTCAGCTTACGATACAAAAGGATGCCCTAAACCGGGCATTGATTCCGTAACAGTAAAAGTGCAACCTCAAATGTTTCCATCGGCCGGGCACGATACGAGCATTGTAATTAGTCAGCCATTGCAGTTACATGGCAGCGGAGGTGAAAACTATCAATGGCAACCTTCATTCGGATTATCGTCTGCAAATATTGCAGATCCGGTGGCATCGTTTAATGAGCCATCTGCAAATAACCGGTATAAATTGCTGGCTTTCGACGAAGTGGGTTGTGCCGATTCTGCATTCATCAATATTAAAGTTTACAAAACGCTGCCAACCGTTTTTGTGCCTACAGGTTTTACCCCAAACGGCGACGGACATAACGATATTTTAAGACCCATTACCGCCGGAATTCAACGGATTGAAGCATTTAATATCTATAACCGCTGGGGCCAAATGATCTTCTCTGCAAGCAGCACCGGAAAAGGCTGGGATGGTAGTGTCAATGGTATTCTACAGCTATCCGGCACCTATGTATGGATTGTAAAAGCTGTGGATTACAATGGTTTATCTTACTTTAACAAAGGAATTGTAACGTTAATACGGTAATAGCGATTTTTTAGCCCGGCTTAAGTATATTAATTGAGCTTTGGTTGCGTCGCACCAGATTGTAAAAAAACTCAGGCGAGAAATTTAGTACGACTTACGCACATTTTATTAAAGAGTGCAACATGTGTAAAGTGCCTACTGTCTTATGTTACATGCAACATAAAACAGGGATACCCCGCAATCAGCTACAGATTTCAAGTCTGGAGGACAGGATTGGCTCAGATAATCCGGTACGTGTAATTGATGCGTTTGTAGATAGCCTTCCATTGGTGGAGATGGGATTTAAGCATGCAGTAATTAAAGCAGAAGGGTGCCCGCCCTACAATCCCTCAGTAATGCTGAAGTTGTATATGTATGGATATGGCGGCGGAGTACTCATGCGCCCGTCAAGACGACTTGAGGCGGAATGCAAACGTAATGTAGAATTGATGTGGCTGATACAGGAGATGAGCCCAAGCCACATGAGCATTGCAAAGTTTAGAAGTGATCATGCAAAAGAACTCAAGTCAGTGTTTAAAAGCTTTGGTTTGTTTTTAAAGGATTTAGAATTGATAGATGGAGAACTGGTTGCCATAGACGGGACTAAGATAAGGGGTGTAAACAGCAAGGGTAATAATCATACAGAGAAAGATGTAGCATCTTACCTGCAATACCTTGAACAAAAAAGTGAAGGGTATTTAAAGGAACTGGATGCGGCAGATAAACAGGAGTCAAGCAGTAGTGATGACCTAAGTGTAAGGCAGGAGGAAGTAAAAGGATTACTGCATAAAATAAAAGAGAAAAAGGAAAAGTACAAAATGCTGCAGTCGCAGATGCAGCAACAAAAGGCTGCACAGATCAGCACTACGGATTCGGATACAAGGTTAATGCAGGCAGCAGACGGTGGAAATATAGTAGGGTTCAGTATACAAAGCGCCACAGATGCGAAACATTGTCTTATAACAGAGTTTGCTGTAACAAATGAAGGAGACCGTCATGCACTGCATAGTATTGCCACATCAGCAAAAGCAATACTGAGAAAAGAAGCGTTGACAGTAGTAGCAGACGAATGGTATCATTCAGGGACACCACTTTCCGCATGTGAAGGTGATGAGATTGTTACACTGGTAGCAGCACAGCGGTATGCTGTTCCCAAAGCGGTACCCGATGAGCGGTACAGTAAAGAACACTTTGCATATGATAAAGATCAGGATTGTTTTAGCTGCCCTGAGGGACATAAATTAGTATCAAACGGTACAAAACTGAAGCGTACCAGGCTGATAGGTAAGGAAGAAGTGGAAGTATTCTATAAGCAATACAAAACAATAAAATGTAAAGGTTGCCCTGTAAGACATTTATGTACAACTGCTGCAAAAGGAAGAGTGATAAGCCGGTTTGAATATCAGGAAGCAGTTGATGCAAACAATACAAGGGTTGAGCAGGGCAGGGAGGTGTATGCAAGTCGTAAGTGCATAGTGGAGCACCCCTTTTGAACACTCAAAAGGGGCGTGGGGTATACATATACATTACCCATTGGCGGAGTTATTTTTTTTAAAATTTGGGACAAAAGATGAAGTGCAGTTGTCTTAGTTAGTGACTAAACTTTCTAAAATAACATGCACAACATCCGGACAAATTTCATCAAAATACTTGAGGTTATAAAAGATAT
>JBBRDW010000109.1:0-15171 GCA_038203525.1 Chitinophagales bacterium
AGGTTAAATATTGCCTGAAGGTTATCGGGCTCGTGCCGTATTACCGTCTCGAAACGCTCTACTGCTTTATCATACTGTGCACTTCTTACATCACCAAGACCCAACAATAACTGAGCATACATATTTGAACTGTCTCTGTCAACAACTTCCTTGATTTTCAAAATACCCTCCATTGGAGTATTGGAGATATTTCCGAAAATAAAACAGGCACCAATTTCAACTTTTACGGAATCGCTCAATGGATTCAGTTTTAAAGATTGTTCAAAAAGAGCTTTTGCGTTCGTTGCTAGCCAAGTTTGCATAGCAGGATTCGTTTCTGCCATTAATTGCCCTAATAACAAACGGGCAGCGAAATTGAGGTTTTTTTCTGAACTTTCCAACTTAGCTTCTTCTCCGAGATAAAAAGCTGCAATTTCTGGATGTTTGAGTGTATCACTCCAGTAGCGGGCCAATCGCTTATAAACACCTATTTGCTGTTCTTTTACATCACCACGAACTACAGTGTTTTCCAGCTGAGCCAGATAAGAAGACTGGTTCTCTGAAATATTTTTCTTGGCTGAATTAATCAAATCATTAGTAGTTAATACTGCTTGCTTATTGCCTGTTGAATCTGGTAATGACGCGGCCGTTTTTGGAGGTATTGTGTTGCCAAAAAAGTAAAGTACTGCCAATATTATAACGCCAGTGCAAAGAAGAAGAACTTGCTGTTTTTTCAAAATTCCTGAATTAGGTTGCAAATCTATTGAGTATTATTGACTTGCTTTACTTCATTCACAAATTCTTTGGAAGGTTTAAACGCCGGGATATAATGCTCGGGTATATTAACTGCAATATTTTTTTTAATGTTACGACCAATTTTTGCAGCTCTTTTCTTTGTAATAAAACTACCAAAGCCTCGTATATAAATATTTTCACCCTTTGAAATATTCTCTTTTATTTCCTTGATCAGGGTTTCTACAGTAACAAGCACATCCACTTTGGGAATGCCTGTTTTCTCTGAGATATTGTTAATAAGATCAGATTTTCTCATATGGGCTTGTTTATGTGTTTTAAACTTTCGAATATCTAAAATATAACAAAAGAACAGTTTTATAAAGAATATTTTAATTTCCGGTAAGTTTTAAAAAAAATGCAGTGTTATTTATTTCAATGGTGAAAAATTTAATGGAGTAAACCGGGTTAACAGTCCAATTTTTTTTGAACATTTAGTTACAAGGTAAATTCAAAACTTTAATTTTTACAAGGCTTCGGTCTTTCTATTAACAACAGAAAACGAATATTGTACTAAGAGAAACCTAATAACATACCAGGCATTGGCCTGAAATATGGTAAGCCAATGCTTTTTGCTTCCAGGCAAATTCAAAGCAAAAAATTGACTTTACAAGTAAAAGGAAGCTTATGTTTGTAAACTTTGCTGCATGTTCATGTTGTCTGTTAAAATAAGTCTTGCAGACATTTTTATAATCTTAACAACGATTTGCCTCATAGCAAAATATTTATAAATCAAAGTTTCGTTCTCAATTTGCAGCTTAGAAATTGATTAAATCTTTATGTGGCATAGAATATGGCTTATAGTCCTGTTCGGAGCTAACTACTTAATTCTGGCATATTACTTAATTAAATCGCTATTTAAATACGATGAATTTACTTTCTTTTTTTGGAGCAGATAAAATACCGTTCGCTGAAATCGTCAATTTTAAAAACACTACTCCAGACATTATTATTTGGGCAGCGCCTGTTATGTTTTTGCTTGTAATTGTAGAGTTTACAGTATCCTATTTTCAAAACAGGAAATACTATAACGGCAAGGAAACGCTGGGCTCTACGGTTGTTGGAATTGGAAACATCCTGATAAGTGCAGCTATTAAGCTGCTGCTGTTTTATGGAGCAGTTTGGCTTTACAATGCAATACCCTGGCGTATGCCCTTAAACTGGTGGACTTTTATTCCCTGTTATATTTTATTTGACCTGTGCAGTTATTGGGCCCACAATATTTCTCATAACCAACGCTTCTGGTGGGCAACGCATGTTGTACACCATACCGGCGAACACTATAATCTAACCATCTCATTCAGGTTAAGCTGGGTGCAATATTTAAAGATTGTTTTTATGCTTCCGCTTTTTTTGTTTGGGTTTCATCCGGTTATTTTTTTTGTTGTAAACCAGATTGCAATACTTTTTCAGTTTTGGGTACATACGGAGTATATTCGCCGGCTACCCAGATTTTTTGAATATATTTTTGCTACCCCCTCTAACCATCGTGTACATCACGGATCGCAGGAAAAATATATCAACAAAAATTATGGAGCCACATTTATTTTCTGGGACAGAATGTTTGGCACATATCAACAGGAGGAAGAACAGGTTGTATATGGCGTTACCAATAACATAAAAAACAAGGCAAACCCACTGCACATTAATTTCCATGAATATGTAGAAATTTTTGCCGATGTGAAAGCTGCCAAAGGGCTAAAGCGGAAACTTTATTTGGTGTTTGGAAACCCGGTAAAAATTGCAATGGAAAAAAAATTAGCTGCTATGGAAACACAAACTGCTTTGCAGCAACCTACTGTAAATACAAGGCCTAAATTACAAACAACTGAAGCAATACAAATGGCACCAGCTGATTGACGCTGAAAAAGTACAAGTGTGCGACGCAACAAAGTTGCCCAAAGATTTATAGCCAGGAACAAAAGAATTATTTAAACTTTCTCAAACACAAGCCGGTAATGGTCCATAACTTCCTGCTCGAAACAAACACGGTTAGGGCTTATTTTAAATACGGCTACCTGATGCCTGAATTCTTTATTGGTAAGATATTTTGGTAAGAGTGAGAGATACAGCCAGTATTTTTTTAAGTTAAACTGTCTGAATTTTTTTCGCCACTGGCCAATAGTTTCAATGTAATCAAGCCGGCCGCTGCTTTGTGAAATTAATTTGAACATGGGGCTGGCATTTCTTATCACCATTTCTGGCCCGTAAGGCAGCCACGACCCCGGAAATTGCTTTACCATAAGTGCCATAACGTATGCTGGCGAACCAACTGGCGCATCTACATTTATTTCTTCGAACGGCGGCATGTTTTTACTAAAAACCATTGTTTGCATGTAGAACCGGCCACCTACAGGCAGCAGGTCTGCGAGCACTTTAAAAAAATTGTTGTACACCTGTTCCTGCTTGCCTGCTTGCCATTCTTCTATAGAGCAAAAATGTTCGAGGCCACCAATACAGGTAATTGCATCGAACATGCCATAGTCCGCAGGTTTAATATACCTGCAGTCTTTAACCAACACATTCAGGCCGGCTTTTTGGCAGGCCTCGGCCTGCCCTTTGGAAAGCGTTAGTCCAATACTTTCTGCTCCCCGTTCTTTTGTTATATACATAGAAAAAGGACCCCATCCGCAAGCCATATCCAATACCTTACTTCCCTTTCCTATATTTAAACTATCGGCAATAAATTTATGTTTTGCTTTTTGTGCCTGCTCGAGTGTCATCGAAAAATCACCATCATATTTTGCACCGCTGTAATCGCCGGATTGACCCATACTGAGGCGGAATATTTCGTCGATGGTTGTGTACGTAAAATCAAGGTCGGTTTTGGTAGCCATTTTAATTTGGTTTAAATGCAATTATCGCTGGGGAAATAAAAAAAGGCAATTATTTTTAGCCCGGCTGTTACACTACTATTATGCTTTTCTTGCGTCGCACACTTGTACAATATTCCGCTACTCAGCATGGTGCAAAATCACTATTGGTTGCTTATCTGGTTGTACTGATGGCCATTAAATTTACAATAACCGGTGGTTGTTGAGCTCCCAGTTTTTTTAATTGCCTTATATGCGATTTTACAGCGCCGGCAAATGTAGGATTATCGTTGTAAGGCAGGTTAAATTCAACGGCTGTTTTCTTAACAATATTAGAAATTGATTTGTAGTGTACATGGCAAATCCGTGGATAAAGATGGTGTTCTATCTGAAAGTTTAAACCACCACAAAAGAAACTTAGAACATTATTTCCTCTTCCAAAATCGGCAGTTGTATAAAGCTGGTGCACAGCCCATGAGTTATCCATACTTCCTTCAATATCGGGCAGTGGAAAATCTGTTTCTTCTACTACATGAGCAAGCATAAATATAATTGCCATGGTGATACCTTCACAAAAATGCAAAGTGAGAAACCCAAGTAATATCTGCCACCATTGGGCGTCAATTAAAACCAAAGGCAAAACAAGATAAATAGTATAATAGACCGCCTTGGAAAAGAATAGAATAAAATACTCTATTGGCGGGTGCGTTTTATTTTCGTAATTACCGATTTTTTTCTTGAAAAACTTTTTATAATCCTTGATAAAAACCCAGGAAAGCGAAGCCAACCCATAAAACAGAAATGCATACCAGTATTGGTGGCGGTGCACTTTGCGTAATTGCTGGTGAGGAGACATTCTTAATAAGGGTACAGATTCTATGTCTTCATCATGACCATCAATATTGGTATAGGTATGATGAACAATATTGTGCATGATGTTCCAGATATATGCGTTGGCTCCAATTATATTGAAGGTATAGCCAAACAGCCTGTTAACCAATTTATACCGCGACAAAGAGCCATGAATAGCATCATGTGATATATTAAGTCCGACAAAGGCTGTAAAAAAACCAAGCGTGATCCACAAAGCAAATTGAACGGGGACGCTGTTATTGCCGAGTATAAGCGTAAGGTATACTGCAGTAAATATAAATAAGTAGAAAAAAGTTTTAAATGCCATTAACCAGTTTGCATTTTTCGATATTTTATTTTGAATAAAATATTCGTCCACCCTTTTATTTAGCGTAGAATAAAATTCTGGCTGCTTATTTTTTGAAAACTTTATTTTAGAGGACATAGAATATTAAACATTTTTTAAAGTAATAAATTTCATCTACCATCAATTAACGAATACAAAATTTTTGTAAAATTTCAATAAATAACGACAAACGTTCCTAAGTTTTTTGAAAAAAATGAATGGTAAAATATTTGTTCATATATAATTATTATACCCGACAAGAGAACAACGCAAGCTAAAATCACCAATAAATTATTATCAATAGAATGAGGAATAGCCGAAAGATAGGAAATTATTTCATTCATTTTTAAATGTTGGCAGATTTACAATATTTATTCAAAAAAGGTCTGCTGAGTAAATTACCAAATTTTAAATTATCTGGTAAATAAAAGAGTAATACTTTAAAGACTGAGGGGCCTTATATTATTGCAAACTGCTTTCAAAAAACCCGACGGGCCTTCACTTGCTGAGCGCCGGAGCTCATTTATGTACAACAGATGAACGGATTGCGACGCAACGAAGATGCTATGAAAATAACAGCTGGTATTGTACCTTTTTTTACTGAACCGCTAAGCCTGATTAAATTATAAAAAGCCATTTCAAACATGAATGACTTTTTATTACAATGGCAGCGATAACCGGGTTATTCTTTTATTACCACCCTGGTTACAGTATTTTTATTGCTGGTAACAACCACATAATATACTCCCGCTGGCTGTTGACTTAAACTGAATGTATAAGTATTTTTGTTTGAGGCAAGCTCCTGACTTAAAATTACTTTTCCATTATTGCCATAAACAGCAAGCGATATCTTCTCGTTTTCCGTGCTTGAGTAGTTTAAAGTAACAGGGCCTTTTGTTGGATTTGGATTAGCCCTCATGGTTAGCTTACCAATATTAAAAGGAGCCGAAGACTTTACATAACTTTCTTCCTTTGTGCTTTTAGTTTCCGCTTTTGCGACTGCGTTTGTGGTTAATCGTAAAATCCAGTAATCATTAGCCCCACCGCCACCGGTTGTTTTCTTTGTTTTATCGCCGGATTTAGGTGAATTTGAAGTTCCACCAACAATATATTCGCCTGCACTTATTTCTTTTATTGCGGATAACCGGTCGTTTGCACTTCCGCCATAAGTTTT
Organism: Chitinophagales bacterium; assembly: GCA_038203525.1. Lineage (GTDB taxonomy): Bacteria > Bacteroidota > Bacteroidia > Chitinophagales > Chitinophagaceae > Limnovirga. The sequence continues at coordinate 5,957 of JBBRDW010000109.1, forward strand.
ATCCCAAACCTTATTGCCCGATTTGTCGAGTTTCATAATCCAGTAATCATCCAAACCTCTTGAGCTTTCTGATTTGTCTGACGATATGCCTGAACTTGAAGTACCGCCTATTATAAATCCACTGTCTTTTGTTTGCTGCCCGGAAGCTAAATAATCACCTAATGTACCGCCATAGGTTTTATCCCAAACAACAGTGCCGGATGAATCAGTTTTTACAACCCAATAATCAGTAACACCTTTCCAGCCAGCGGTTTTGGCCGATGATACCGGAGAATTTGAATACCCACTTATTATATACCCACGATCAAATGTTTGCTGAATATCCGAGCCGAAATCTGACCTACTTCCTCCAATTGTTTTATCCCACTTTTTTACACCGTTTTTATCAACTCTTACAATCCAGTAGTCATTATTTCCAACAAACTTTTGAGTTTTAACTCCATCATTTTTTGAGTACGAATAACCGCCCATTATGTAGCCATCTTCTTTTACGGGTATAATAGAGGTAACAAAATCTGCATTCTGTCCTCCGTAAAGGTAGTCTTGTATTAGCGTGCCGTTTTTGTCAAGCTTTAAGAGCCAATAATCACCCCAAACACTGGAGCCAAAATTATCCATCGATTTATCATTTTGAGAAAAATTGGTATAGGAAATACCAGTAACCCTATAGCTTGAATCTTTATCTTGCGCAAGACCATACAGTTTCTCAGTCTGTATTGCACCGATGGTATTATTCCACTCTACCTTGCCTTTCTTGTCCAACTTTAATACCCAATAATCATCACTTTGATTTATAGCGTTTTCGGTCTTGTTGCCCGTACTATCTGAAATAGAGGTACCACCAACAAGAAATCCCCCATCTAAAGTATTGATGATATATGGCACTTTATCAAGACCGGTACCGCCAATGGTTTTGTCCCATTTTACTTTTCCCGAACTGTTAACTTTTACGATCCAATAGTCATAGTCACCTATTGAATTTTGCGTTTTAGCGCCAGAAATATTTGAATTAGACTGACCTGAAATTATAAATCCCCCATCAGGTGTTGGAAGTATAGAAACAAGGCTGTCATTTGCGAATCCTCCAATAGTGTTCTGCCACTTAATGGTCGGGAGCTGCGCATAGCTGAAACTCCCAACCAAAGCAAAGACTAAAACAAGGGTTAAATTTTTAATTTTCATACAGGTTAAAATTATATAAATGCAATGATTTTAAATTGAAATACCTATTCTTTAAAGCTCAGTTTAATATCGGAAGAACAACAACTTGATTTAGTGGCAGCTGTTTTGGTAGTTTGTGTACTTGCCGCTATAGGCTCTATTCTGCATTATTGCTTTGAAGAAACAGTCAGCTGTTTCACAGCAAAAAACATCATCGTATGCAGAATGGTTTGCCAGCGATAGTTCGTAGTAAACACAGGCGCGGTTCTGATTTTGCATTCTTGCATAAATACCATTCCTTGCAAATAAAATATCATAATTGGGGCAATTCTGATAGCGCCCCATGCTATCGGGCAAACTGTCATCGTTACCACCGTAATAAATAATTACTGGTATCGCCCTGTAGTTGCTATCAATTAATTTATCATCCCTTATTGAACCCCACTGGCACCAGATACCTTTAAGTTTGTACTTATTGGTATAAGAATTTCCCGTTGTATTAAGTGATCCCAAAAGTTGATAGGATGCATTATACTTATCGCCGGGAACCTGTACGGTTGAATCACTTATATAAGCAACTTCCATAGATAAATCTGCTCCTGCGCTTGAACCACCAAGAAATACATTGGCTGTATCAATGTTATAAAGGTTGGCATTTGCCATTAGAAACCTGAAACAGGAATTTATATCCTGGCAAGCCCTGTAAATTGCATCACTCCGGGTAGGGTCTGTATTCATACATGGACCGCTTTCGTCTTTATTATATCCAGTTCGGTAATCAGCAGCAACTACAATATACCCTTTGTCGGCCATCCTGTCGCACATGGCAGATACACTGGTTCTTGTACCGGAAGAAAAACCCCCTCCATAACAAAATACAATTACAGGATATTTTTTATCAGATGTTGCTCCCGTAGGATAAAAAATGTCCATGGCAAGACTGTCAACGGGTTTACCTTTCCAATCAAGCAAGTTTCGTGCGTAAGCTACATTAGGTACGTCAATAAGCTCATAACCTCCAGTACCGCGGGCTTTGAAACTTGGCTTATGCCCAGACCCCGGCATCAAAAAAAAAGCCAGCATGCAGGAAAGTGGAAGAGAAAATAGGAAAAATGTTTTCATATATTATTATTTACAGTTAACGATGAAGATAAAACTTGCTCCCGGAAAATTTATCAATTGTTTCAAAAATTCAGCACCAACAATGGGGCTAATATAACAATTGCCATCTAATAAACCTGATATATTATTAAATGGCAACTACAAAAAGCTGAAAATCTTGAGAAACTATTTTTTAAAAAGACCTTACTGCCCTTATATTGGCTACGTAATCTTTTGTGGCGGTGGCTTGAAAACCGCCAAGGAAACCTTCAGACCAGGCATCATTAAAATCAAACTCGGATGAAGCATAGTAGTTATACCCAAATCCGCCGATCTTAGCCCTGTTTATATAAATTTCATTAAGCTCATCTTTCGAAGGTAGATACCAATCAGTATAGCCACCACCCGTATAATCCCTGCAAAGCTTCGCCGCATACTTACCAGTATTGGTCTGCGATGCAATTATTATCGCTGTATTAGCACTTCCAGTTCCTATATCAGTCGATGTTCCGCCAATGTAATAAAATTGTTTGTTAAAATTTTTATTGTACCAGGTAGCTGTTCCAATATCAGCCGATGACGCAATTAACCCGTGCTCGCCAGTATTATCTATATAAAATATAATTCCACCTCCAAAAGCTTCGCCTATGTAATGGGCAGTTTGGCCTTTTGCATTAAAACTTGCAGCAAAAAACAGAAAGATGGGTATAATTCCGGTTTTCAAACTCAATTTCATTTTGTTGGTTTTTATTTTTTAAGTTGTAAATCTATATAAAAAAAGAAGAATAAAAAATAATAGCCCTATAATTTTTACACTGTTGATGAATTTTTGCAGCACCTGCACTTTCTATAAAAAGAATTAATATTTAAAGCTAAAAATTAAGAAATTTAAAGTCAATTAACAGTTTATTCTTCATGAAATTCTTATTTGGTAAAAGGGTAGATAAACTTTATTAACCTTTCCACTTTTTCAAAGGAATGTAAAAAGCCCAGTTTCGGGCATAATAGTATCATTGCAACGAAAAGTTATCAATATTCAAATTAGATTAGGCAATACTAACACAATAAATTAAAATTTTTGTTTCAGCCTTTTGGCTTAACTGAGCTTTTCTTGCGTCGCACTCTTTTACCGCAAATCATTTTTCAGCAAAAAAAGCATCTTTTAACTTCAGGTTATCATTCAACATTGATTCATACTTTCGCAAAAAGCTATCGTATGCAATTGAAAGAGGTAACCAATGCAGCTGCTTCAAAGGATTTTATTAAGGTAAATGTGTTAATGAATCAAGCCAACCCTTGCTATATCCGCCCGATTGATTCAGAAATGAATGATGTATTTGATCCCAAAAAAAATAAGAACTACAAATACGGCGAAACAAAACGATGGATCCTTAAGGATGAGGCAGGCATGCTTATTGGCCGCATAGCAGCTTTCACCCACTCAAAATACATCAATAAGGGAACCGATTTTGCAACTGGTGCTATCGGCTTTTTCGATTGCATCAACGATCAGCGGGCAGCCAATCAATTATTCAATAACGCAAAAGAATGGCTTCAAACCAAAGGTATGGACGCAATGGATGGTCCTGTTAATTTTGGAGACCGCGATAAATGGTGGGGTTTGTTAGTTGAAGGTTTTGATAACGAACCAATGTATGGCATGCCCTACAACCCACCTTATTACCAGCAATTATTTGATAGCTATGGTTTTCAAAATTATTACAATCAATACTGGTACAGAATGGGTGTTGATGATAAGCTGCCCGACCGTTTCGCAGAACGCTATGCAAAGTTCAAAGCCAAACCTGGCTATGAAGCCAGACATATTAATATAAAAAATCTTGAAAAACATGCAGAAGAATTTGCCATTGTATACAATGCGGCATGGGCGCAGCACGGTGAGGCAAAGGAGATAACAAAAGAGCAGGTAGTGAAGCTCTTCAATAAAATGAAAGCAATCATGGATCCCCGTATGGTCTGGTTTGCTTATTACAAAGATGAACCAATTGCCATGTTCATTAATATTCCGGATATAAACCAGTATTTCAAATACTTTAATGGCAAGCTCGGCATTATAGAAAAACTGCGTTTGTTATGGATGAAAAAGAAAGGAACCTGCAAAAGACTTACAGGTATTGCATTTGGTATTGTTCCAAAATACCAGGCACTTGGCATTGATAGTTTTATGATTCAGGAATGTGCGCTTCTGATACAAGGTAAAGGCTGGTACGAAACTTACGAGATGGGTTGGGCGGGAGACTGGAACCCCAAGATGATCAATATCTATAAAAGCCTTGGTGCATCGCAAAGCCGCAGAATGATTACTTATCGTTATATTTTCGACAATAAACATCCTTTTGAAAGACACCCAGTAATGGCTTAATTATTTCTTTGGCGCTTAACGTGGCACTACCGGTAAATAGCAGACTTTGCTGAGCTTTTTATATGTTTTAAAAGGTGGTTTACAGTAATGCCGTTGGGTTCCTCAATAGCAACCAGGGTTATATTAAATTCATTTTCCACTTTTGCAAGCAGGTAATCAACTTCCCATTTAGAAAATTCAAGATCGGCGGATAATTTCTTTTGAAGGTTACTTTCCAAAAAATATACATTGAGACTTTTCTTTAAAATTGCCTTTAATTTTCTGTATTCTGCCCGCATAATAATAAATTTATTTTTTGCATTAAAAAAATCTCACAATCCATATTCGGTGATTGTTGAAAGGGGAATTTTATCATCGCTTTTTTCTCCGCTAAAAACTATCCGGCATCAATAGACTTTAAAAACGGTAATTAACTTAGTAGCTCTCTTCATTTTAAATTTTAACCCACGGAGAATTCTCTGCTCATTTTTAATACAACTGTACAAGAGTGCGACGCAACGGATGCTCAATTCCTGTTCATATGCCTGGTTCAAAAAAATCAGTTTAAAACTTCACGGTTGGTAAATGCAGAGCGTTTTATATTTGCAGTATGTCTGCCGAAAAAATAACAGGAGATTGGAAAAAGAAAAACTTTAAGCCCATTTACTGGCTGGAGGGCGAAGAGCCTTATTTTATTGATTCTATTGTTGACTATGCAGAGCACCATATATTAACCGAAAGCGAAGCCAGCTTTAATCTTACTGTTTTTTATGGCCGCGATACAGATTGGGCCAGCGTAGTAAATGCCTGCATGCGTTACCCTATGTTCTCGGAAAGGCAGGTGGTTCTGCTTAAAGAGGCGCAGCATATGCGGGATATAGAAAAACTGGAACACTACATTGCTAAACCGCTTGCCAGCACTGTGTTTGTGGTAAGTTATAAAGATAAGAAAGTGGATGGCCGAACGGCATTTGCAAAACTGCTTAAAAACAAAGCGGAGCTCTTCACCACAAAAAAATTATACGACAATCAGCTACCCGAGTGGACTTCTCAAATGGTGCAGCAGCATGGGCTTACTATAAACCAAAAAGCGCTGGCTCTACTGGTAGATCATATAGGCAATGATTTAAGCCGCCTGCAGAATGAGGTAGAAAAACTTTCCATTAACCTCAAAGGCAAAAAAGTTATTACAGAAGAAGATATTGAAGCATTTATAGGCGTAAGCAAAGAGTTCAATGTATTTGAATTGCAAGATGCCATTGCACAAAAAAATCTTGGCAAAGCAGTTCGCATTATTCAATATTTCGGGGCTAATCCAAAAGCCGGCCCCATGCAGCTGGTACTGCCAACTTTGTATAGCTACTTTAGTAAAGTGTATGCGGCATTTGGTCTTGAAAACAGAAGCGAGCAGGCATTATTCGGTCTGTTTAAAAATCCGTTTGCAGTAAAATCTGCCATGCAGGCCATCAATAATTATGGCTTTAGCGGCATAGAAAAGATTATTCTTTTGCTTCATCAGTATAACTTAAGGGGTATTGGTATCAACAACGCCGGCACATCAGATTCCGACCTGATGAAAGAACTGGTGGTTAAAATAATGAGTAAATAAACATTAGGATTTTCGGGAAATTTTAAAGGCAATTTTTCGCCCGGCTACGGAATATCTATTAACCGTCCCTTGCGTCGCACTCTTGTGCTTTTGGTAATACAAATCAGCATGTTTTGTGCAAAAGACTGTTTATTTTAACCCGGGGTTATTGATTACAAATATCGTTTTTTATTAAACCGGTTGTAGTTATACGGGGTTATTAAGAGCCGCTTCCTTATCTTTTGCAAGCTGCTCTTTCAAAGCATCCAACCCAGTAAACTTTATTTCAGCACGCAGGTAATGCTTAACATAAACCCTAAGCGTTTGTTCATAAATATCTTCATCAAAATCAAAAATATTCACTTCTGTTACCCGTTTTGTACCATCTACCGTAGGCCTTAAACCAATATTCATCATGCCGTTTTTCCTTTTATCACCTGCTTTATTCAAGGTTACTTCTACGGCGTAAACTCCATTACCAGGTATTAGTTTTTCTTCTTCTTCAATAAAAATATTTGCAGTGGGGTAACCAATCGTCCGGCCAAGTTTATTTCCTTCAATTACAACACCTTCAAAAAAATATTCATACCCAAGGTAATTGTTGGCCGTTGCAATATCGCTTTGCAGCAATGCTTCCCTTATCCTCGTCGAACTCACGATCACCTTATTAAGTACATGCTCAGGAATTTCCTTTACCAGAAAACCGAGTTTATGCCCGTAATCTTCCATTAAGTGGTAGTCGCCCAGCCTGCCCCTGCCAAATCTGTGGTCGTACCCAATAATAACCGTGTGCGGTCGAAATTTTTCGAAAAGGAAATTATTGATGTATTCCTCAGCAGTAAGATTGCAAAAATTTTCGTCGAAAGCAACTACTACCAGGTGGTCTATCCCTTTTGCCCGCAACAGCTCTGTTTTTTCGCTTAGTGTATTTAAAATTTGAACAGGCTTGCTCGCCGCCACCAGTTTACGTGGATGTGGGTGAAAAGTAATGATAACCGTTTCACCATTAATTGCAATTGCCTCCTGTATAAGTTGGGTAATCATATACTGATGCCCCGTATGCACACCATCAAATGTGCCAATGGTAACTACGGCATCTTTAAATTGAGGCAGACTGTCTGTGGTAAAATGTACCTGCATAAGCTGCCGCAAATATAGCTTCTTACCCTAAAGCAGAATAATCTAAATTCAGCTCTGCCTTACAAAATCCAACGCTTACTTTTGCGGGGCTACCCGGTCTCAAACCAGGCGCAAATATTATGTCACTATATTCAAAACGAGGCGTTTCGGCGCAAAAAGAAGAAGTGCATGCTGCAATTCAAAAACTTGATCAGGGTTTATATGAACATGCTTTTTGTAAAATGTATCCCGATTTTATTGGCGGTTCAGAAGATTGGGTAAATATTATGCATGCGGATGGCGCCGGCACCAAAAGTATTCTGGCTTATCTCTATTGGAAAGAAACAGGTGACATTACCGTTTGGCAAGGTATAGCCCAGGACGCCGTGGCTATGAACCTAGATGATCTTTTATGTGTAGGCGTCTACGATAACATTCTATTCTCCAGCACAATTGACAGGAATAAATCTGTAATACCCGGCGCAGTACTGGAGCAGGTTATTAATGGTACCAACGATTTTTTTGATGAGCTCAGAAGGGTTGGAGTAAACATTCACTACCTCGGTGGCGAAACCGCCGATGTGGGTGATGTGGTAAGAACAATAGCTGTGAACGGAACCATGACGGCCCGATGGCCCAAAAGCAAAATAATTACCAATAACAATATTAAGCCCGGTAACGTAATTGTTGGCTTTGCCAGTTTTGGTAAGGCTGCATACGAAACAGCATATAACAGCGGCCTCGGCAGCAACGGGTTAACCAGCGCCAGGCACGATGTTTTAAGCAAGTACTACGCAGAAAAATATCCTGAAACTTTTGAACCTAAGCTGGATAATGAAGTAGTTTATATTGGCAAAAATAAAATGACCGATCTTATCGAACTGGAAACCGGAAACCAGAAAGTGGAAACGACCATTGGAAAGCTCCTCCTCAGCCCCACCCGAACTTATGCACCATTAATGAAAATATTACTGGAGCAGCATTTCAGCGATATTGACGGCGTGATACATTGCAGCGGCGGCGGCCAGACAAAGTGTATGAAATATTTACCGGGACCACTAAGAATTGTAAAAGACAACCTCTTTACTCCACCAAAAATATTTGAAATCATACAGCAAGATTCCGGGGCCGACAACCGGGAAATGTACCAGGTATTTAACATGGGCCACCGTCTCGAAATTTTCACCAGCGAATCTGCTGCACCAAAAATGATTGAGGCCGCTGCAGCGTTTAATATAGAAGCGCAAATTATTGGGTATGTAGAGGCAGCAGACAAAAAAGAACTCTTGCTGCATACAAGTAGCGGGCAGATTTTTTACTAATCCTGCATTGCGCGGAATATTTTTAGCCTGGCTTTGATGTTTTATAACATCTTTTATTGCAGCTTGGCCCGCCTTGGTGGTGGCCGCACGCTCTTCAGCGCCTTGTACACTGCTAACCAACTGCCGCAACCATTGCCTATACGCGGCATTTGGTGAACGGTGGACCTGTATTCATTTGTACAAGAGTACGACTCAACCGGTGCCTAATAGCAGCAATGCAATTGATAAATAAAAAAAGCGATAATTTAATTAGTGAGGCGTTGTAAGTTTACCTTCTATCTTATCGCAGTATTCTACCGTTCCCAGCCTGAACTTTACCGGCATTTTTACAGATTTCTGAATCTGCAGTTCCTTTTTGCAAAAGAAACCAAGATTGGAGGCATAGTAATTTGAGGGAACAACACGCAGCGGAAAATACTTAATACTGTCGGGAAGCATTTTTTTCACCATGGATGCACTATCATTGTGCAATTGGGCTGCAGCGCTAATGCTGATTATTAGGAATAATTTTATAAAGAAACAAATCTTCTTCACCGCTTTGTACTGTTTATTTGTGTGTAAA
>JBBRDW010000110.1:0-15071 GCA_038203525.1 Chitinophagales bacterium
TAATTAGCGAAGACAACAAGTGAATTTTTAATAATGTATAAAGATGGAAGGTAAGCTTCCTTACTGCCTTTCAACTAACCACTTTTTACTTTAACCCGGTCCTTTGTAAATACCTAAATTTTATTACTTTCCGATACAAAACTTACTAAATATATAATCCAGCTGATCCTCATTCGTAATCTCTCCGGTTATTTCTCCAAGGTAGTGCAGACATGTTTTTATATCAAGTGAAAGTAAATCTCCCGATAGCCCGTTATTTAACCCTGCAATTATTTCTTCAATGGCGTGCTGTACTTTTTGAAGTGCCTCTACGTGCCTTGCGTTTGTTACTATTGTTTCCTGGCCAAGTAAGTCTTGATGTACTGTGGCGTCAAATATTGAGTTTTTTAACTGGTCTATATTTTTTTTCTCACGGGCTGAGATAAAAATAATGTCTTCAGGTTTTGCAAAACGGGTTGTTTTAAAATCTTCTTCATTGTCTGCTTTATTGCCTGCCAAAATCAATCGGATATTTTCTTTCTCAAATGATGAGATTATCTTTAAAAGCTCTGTATCTGTAGTATCATGCACATCAAAAATGTATAATACAATATCTGCCGTTCGCATTTTCTCCAGGCTTCTTTCTACACCAAAACCTTCAATAATATCGGCAGTGTGCTCACGTATGCCGGCAGTATCAATAAGCCTGAATAAAATTCCATTGATATTTACAGTTTCCTCAATCGTATCTCTGGTGGTACCCGCAATCTCGCTTACAATTGCACGGTCTTCATTGAGTAAAGTGTTCAGTAACGTTGATTTTCCTGCGTTTGGTTTTCCAATAATGGCAACCTGTATACCATTTTTGATTACATTCCCCAAACGAAATGATTTTAGCAGCGCCGCTATCTTTTCCTGCGCATTGTACAACAGTTCATAAAATTTTTTTCTGTCAGCGAATTCCACATCTTCCTGCGAAAAATCCAGTTCGAGTTCAATTAACGCAGAAAATGTTAGGAGTTGATCTCTGATATCTTTGAGATCGTTGGAAAAACCACCGCGCATTTGCTGCAACGCTGTTTTTTTGCTTGCCTCTGAGTTACTCGCTATAAGGTCTGCCACAGCTTCAGCCTGTGCAAGATCTAATTTGCCATTTAGAAATGCCCTTTGTGTAAATTCGCCCGGCTTGGCTATACGAATACCAGCTTTTACCAAAGCACTTAATATTTGTTCCTGAACATATATAGAACCATGACAGGATATCTCAATAACATCTTCACCTGTATAGGAGCGGGGGCCTTTAAACAACGCAATCACCACTTCATCCAGTGCAATATTTTCCTGTGTTAAAAACCCTACGTGAATTGTATGAGAAGCAAGCGCTAAAATATTTTTGGAAGGGAATAATGTATTTACAATTTCAAAGGTTTTTGGGCCGCTTAAGCGTATTACGCCAATTGCGCCAACACCCTGTGGTGTTGCCAATGCTGCTATTGTATCGTTCCACCCTGAAAATTTGCCAAGCATATTTTTTACTTTGTTCAAAAGTAGAGTATACAAGTAATAAATAGAATCCTGTTGTGGCTTTTGTCAATTACAAACATGGGTTTAGTTGCTGCAAAGCGATATGTAGTACAAGTGTGCGACGCAAGAAAAGCTAAACGGTAGCAATGCAGTCGGGTCAAAAGTTCTTTATAAAAGCACTTTAAGTCTTGCGGTTAATTCTTTAATTCCTTCCGTTGCAGGCATTTGAATTGCGGTAATATCATGAGCAGTGGAGAGGTAGGGAACTTGTTTGTCAACAATAAATTTGCGGGCATAAGCAGGGGCATAACTAAGCAGGCCTGCTGCCGGGTACACCACCAGCGAAGTGCCCACCACCACAAATATTTCTGCTGTGGCTGCTATGGAAGCTGCTTTTTCAATCATCGGCACGGGCTCGTCGAACCAGACAATTGCAGGACGTAATTGTGCGCCATCTAAAGCTTTATCGCCAAGTTTTATATCATGCCTTATTTCGTAAATAAGCGATTCATTTTTTTCACTCCGCATTTTAAAAATTTCGCCATGCAAATGCAGCACATTTTTACTCCCAGCACGTTGATGAAGATCGTCAATATTTTGGGTGATAATTTGAACATCAAAATCTGATTGCAAGGCTGCGAGGCCATAATGAGCTGCATTGGGTTGTGCGGCAGCAACATCTTTCCGGCGCATATTGTAGAAATCAAGCACCAGTTGCGGGTCTTTTTTAAAGGCGCGGGGTGTTGCAACATCTTCAATATTGTAACCATTCCACAAACCATCACTGTCTCGGAAAGTTTTTAAACCACTTTCGGCACTAATACCAGCACCTGTTAGAACAACCAGTTTAATTTTTGCCATAAAATAAAATTATCATTTAAGTTAATACTTTGCACAACACGGCATTTGCTACGAAGAATTCTTTTGGGCGGTCTGTATATCATTTTTCAGCTTTGGTTGTGTCACTCACTTGTACTTAAGTAATACTATTCAGCCCGTTGGGTATTAAATTTTGCTGACTAATATGAAATACTTAGATAAAGTTCTGCAAAAGGCAATTGGAAAAAAATCGCATATCGGTAAGCAGGCGTTTGCTAATCTGCAGCTTTCCGTTTTGTTAAACTGCTCTAAAATATTCAATCGGTGGTATTTTAACTTGGCGGGCTGCAAAAAAAATAACACCTTTACCTTGGTTTTTCAAGGATATTGGATTAAATACAGAGCTGGATTTCTATCCAGCTTTTTTGCGTTATATACCGACCATAAATTTTGAAAAACTAAGCAGCTAGCTTTTTCTTATCCCAGATTTTAGGGGCACGAACATATAAGATTACACCAGTAATAATAAGACAGGTAGAAATTATTTCGGCCTGTGTTGGGTGAAACCCAAAGAGTGAATAGGTAGTATTTACCCGAATTTTTTCAATAAAAAACCTTTCTAATCCGTTTAAAATGAGGTAAATGGCAAATATTCTCCCTGTTATTTTTATCTTCTTTCGCACAGACCACAGCAAAGCAAACAAAATAAGCGATATAACAATCTCGTAAAAGGGAGTGGGGAAAACTGGCATCGGTAAACGCGTACAATAATCGCCCCAATCGCAGCCCTGGATAGGCACTCCCTCCATGCTTACGTTGTGAGGATAATCGTAGGCCCATATCCAATTAGGCATCCAGCTAAAGGGTTTTTCGTAATGGCTGATTATTCCCCAGTCGCCGTCGCCTGCTACCTGGCAGCCTACACGGCCTAAGCCGTAAGACAGCAGCAATGTTGTGCCGGCAGCATCTGCTACCTTAATAAATGGAATACCATTCTTGTGAAAATAATACCATAATGAAAGGGTTGCCACTATTAACCCACCATAAAATGTTAGACCGCTTGGGGAAAACAAGTTGCCGATTGGATCCTGAATAAATCTGTCCCAATTTTCCAGGTTATCAAATATTTTGGCGCCTACAAAGCCCCCAACCGCAGCAATAATCGTTATATCACCAATTCTGTCACTTGGCCAAACTCTCATTGTGCGTTCTTCGGGTTTTGCAAGTTTATTTTTATTTTTTTCCCACCACTTCAAGCCGGCAAAGAAGCACCCAAGTAACAGGCCTGCCGGCAAGCTACCCTGTTTTGAGAAGATAAAACCTTGTGGATCGTTAAGTGCGCCTTCAATGATCATTACCCCTACAATTTTGAAACCCATCACAAAGCCCAGGAAAAAATTAATCAGCAGTTCTGAAAAGCTTGCCGGTTTTCCAACGGTAATTGTAACATCTTTAGCGCTTAGTTCACCTGCTGCTTCTTTGCGCTTTAGTTCGTTACCCAGTACCCATGCTGATATTAAAAAAGCAATAGCCACAAAGAAGCCAAAGGAGTTTACCACTTTTAAAAAAGGAATTTCAATCCCGAAAATGTCTTTAAAAAGGTAGAATAAATTTGGATACATTTTTATCTGTGTTATTGAGAACTGCAATGATAATTAAAAGATGCAGATGTTTTTGCTATGGAACCATAAAATTGAAATAGACATTTGTAATGGCCGGTATTTCCACAACAGAATGATTACCGTTTACTCAAAAATTTGAACCATGATACACCAGTTAATTGCTGCAGGGTGTTTTGAAGTACAAGAGTGCGACGCAACCGGGCTGCCATGAAACAGGAATTGTTCGGCTACAAAAAATTTAAAAAAAATAAGCAGGTGCCTGCCCCTTAATCTGTTTTTACTGAAAGCACTTTTTCATTTGCATCTGAAAAATTATTACCGGTAAATTTTATTTCACTGAGCATGGCGGAAGGTAAAGCAATAAAGGCACCCAGGAATTTGCCTTTTACACCCTTGGTGGCTGGAGGCTTGTTTCTCACAAATTTATTGTTGGTAAAACTGATGTCTTTCAGGCCCGGCGCATTTTTATTTTTAGGGGTGTAAGTGTCTGTTATTACAACGTAACCTGCCACTCCATGTTCATCGTTATTTTGTTTAAAATCTACAAATTTGTTGTCTGTTACGGTTAGCTGGTTTATGCCCCATTTGCTGCCATTGATTAAAATGCCGGCATAGTTCATACCTGTAATAGTATTGCCGGTTATTTTACTGTTTTGGAGTGAATGCAATATCATTCCTATGGTTTTGTCTTTTGTTGTGTCGGGCAGTATGGCAGTAATATTATTGCCTGTTATGGTAAGATTTGAAACAGGTGCAGCATTTGCCAGCGTTGGTTTATATTCATCAATATTACCGTTTGGCATTTCAATGCCGGATAATAAGGGGGTTTTAAGCAAACGGGTATAAGTGAGTTGAATATTATTATTTACGATAGCAATATTATTCATTGGGTGAATAATAAAAAACGAGATCCCTTTTAAGCAATTTATCATGTGGTTATTTTCTACCGTAGTTTTTTCCATAGGGTGCCAGCTGCTGGATACATAGCATGCCGGATTACAACCAGTAATAACATTATTTGAAGCCGTGGAGTAAGACCCATGTATTTCAATTCCGCCCGTATAATTGCTTAAAGCAAACTCAATATTCTCCTGTGTTATAGTATTGTTACTGATGGTTGTACTATCCCACTCGCTGTAAACAAAAGAAAAATCATCCTGGTATTTATTAGGGGTGCTGGTACCTACATAATTGCCACCATTCAGGAATTTGCAGTTATCTATAATCGCAAAATTTCCATTACCTTTTATTACCACCATATTGCGCCCGGCATCGTTCTTAATGGTTATTTTTTTTAGGCTGATATTACTGCCTAAATAAACAAATATGCCTGCCTGGTTTTTAATGTAATGTTTCGGGGCCAGGTTATCGCAGCCATTCATATCAATCAATAAATCGGTAAAATGTATATTATTAATCTTTAGGCCATAAAACACATGGGCATTTGCAGGCGTGTCGGGTTTATCGAACATATGACTGGCAAGACGTATTACCGTTTTTTCTCCGTCACCTTTAATGGTTAGGTTATCGTGTAACAGCAAACAATAGTTTTCCAGGTAATTGTAAGTAGTGGTGTACGACCCTATCCTATAAGTACCCGCAGGAAAATAAATGGTATTCATTGAATCCGCAGGGGCCGCATTAATTGCTGCCTGTATGGCTTTTCTATCGTCAGCCACCCCGTTACCTTTTGCACCAAAACTCCTTACATTAATAACCGCCGCATGGCTATTTAGCGGTAAAAAAAATATGGGCAGCACTATTGTACACAACATTTTTAGCTTACTCATTTTTTGATAATTTATTCAGAAAAAACTATACCGTTTTTTATACAGGATTGAGAGAAAAGAAGTTCTAAGAAAGGTATTGAGCGGAAAACGGGATTCGAACCCGCGGCCTTTAGTTTGGGAAACTAATGCTCTGCCAACTGAGCTATTTCCGCTTATAAATTTCATTTAATTAATCAATATATCAAATCTTCATACGCACTTTGCAGTTCACCATAAGCATGTGTGTCGCCGGCCGCTTTCGCCGCCTCCAACCCCTTTTTGTACCATTGAACCGCAAGATCTGTTTCTTCTGTACGTTCAAGTAATTTTGCCAAGTGATAATAAGAGCCAACATAATCGGGAAACTCAGTCAGTATTTCTTCAAAAACATCCCTTGCCTCTGCATCATCTCCTGCCTTTATATACTCAAGTGCAAGCGCATGGCGTAAAAAATTATCCCTGGGCGTTGACTTAAGTAATTCCTGTATTTTTCCTATCCGGCTCATATCTCAAATGTAAGCTATAAAAAAATATGAAAATATACCCTGTTTAATATTGATTTTTTTTTGCTCCCGCTTAAGGATTTCTATAATGCTTTGGCTGCAGCTTGCCCCGCCCCAAGCGCATATGCGTCAAGCTAATTTTTGATAAAAATCGCTGAAAGTGTTTAACGGTATTGGTTTTAGGTTGTCTGGCAATGAGGATTCAGTAAATGGTTTTAAATATTAATGCGTTGCCGAATAATGTTCGCTTTCATTGGTAAGGAAAAAAGGCAACTGAGTACTGAAAGTCGCATAGAGAACTAAAAGTACAAGAGTGCGACGCAAGTAAATCCGCTCAAAGAACAATTGCCTGGCTCAAAAAATCAATTCATCTTTGCAATTCACTTAATGAGGCAATATGAAATTAAAGTACGTATTACTACTGCTGCTTTTCGTTTCTTCTACAGATTTAAAAGCACAGCAACAAAAATTCATCAGTACAAAAGGCAAAGAAATTATTGGAACAGATGGCAAACCTTTTTTAATACGTGGCACCAATCTTGGCAACTGGCTGGTGCCGGAAGGCTATATGTTTAAGTTTAATAATACCAGCTCAGCCAGGCTGATAAACGAATGTTTTAATGAACTGATTGGCCCCGACGCAACCAATGCATTCTGGAAAAAATACCTGGAGAATTATATTACCGCAGCAGATATTCATTACCTTAAAACAACGGGAATGAATTCAATACGCATACCATTTAATTACCGCTTATTTACCAATGAGGATTATATGGGCGGAGAAGGTGAAGCCCGTGGTTTTGCCTTGTTGGATAAAGTAATAGGATGGTGTAAAAAAGAAAACCTTTATGTGCTGCTGGATATGCACTGTGCACCGGGCGGACAAACCGGTGATAATATTGATGACAGCTACGCGTATCCTTTTTTGTACGAAAGCAAAGAAAGCCGCGCACTTACCATTAATATCTGGCGCAAAATTGCCAGCCGTTATGCGAATGAACAGATTGTAATGGGTTACGATCTTTTGAATGAACCTATTCCGCATTTTGCAGACACTGCAAAGTTTAACCCCATGCTGGAACCCTTGTATAAAGAGATAACCAAAGCAATAAGAAGCGTTGATAAAAACCATCTTGTATTTATTGGCGGCGCGCAATGGGATTCTAATTTCCGCGTATTCGGTCAGCCTTTTGACAGTAAAGCGGTTTATACTTTTCATAAATATTGGACCGATACTACAACTGCTGTAATACAGGACTACATTGACTTTCGCGATAAATACAATGTGCCCATTTACTGCGGCGAAACCGGCGAGAACACCGATGAGTGGGTACTGGGTTTTAGAAGAACACTGGAGAAAAATAATATAGGCTGGCACTACTGGCCCTATAAAAAATTAGATAATGCCAGGGGCATTGTTACGTTCAGCGTGCCGCAATATTATGATCAGGTAGTACAATTTGCAGATACAGCAAGAAATAATTTTGCCGAAGTGCGCAAATTAAGGCCTGCAAATATGCAGGAAGTTAACGCAGCGTTAGACGGGTTTTTAAACAACTGCAAATTTGAAAACTGTATTAAAAACAACGGCTACATTAATGCGCTGGGTTTAAAAACGACCAGGTAAAATCAGTGGTTCTCTTTACGCAGGTAAAATAATTTTACATGGTCGTAAATATAATAGGTCACGTCTTCATCGGTGGTGTTTTTGCGCAGCCATTCATGTGTTGGGCGGTATAAATTAATAAACTGTTGCAGGGTATCGCCTTTAAAACCGGTGTATGTTGCAACCGTTTCTTTTGAGAAACGGTAGTTGATATAAGAGTCAATTTCATGTTCATCAAACAACTGGTA
Source organism: Chitinophagales bacterium (assembly GCA_038203525.1). Taxonomy (GTDB): domain Bacteria; phylum Bacteroidota; class Bacteroidia; order Chitinophagales; family Chitinophagaceae; genus Limnovirga. Next base: position 8,071 of record JBBRDW010000110.1, read on the forward strand.
AGCCCGCCTTTTACTCTTCTGAAACTTGCTAAAGTAATCAAGATTTATTTCCATTCCCGCACCCGATTTTGCAGTTTTAGCCACTACACGTTTTGGCTGCACCATATCTTCTAAAAACTCCTGTCGTCTTTGCATACTGTCGCTTTGGTAGCGGCTATATCCTTTAGCGGTTACGGTTACCGGGGCAAGGTCGTGCGGCAATGCAGCCATGTAAATAATGATCGTATCCTCCGAGAGTAAATTGTAACGCTGCACATGAAAATGGTAGCCATCGGCCGTAAAAAAAAGCAGGTCATCCGGCGAGGCCGATAAGTTAAAAATACCATTACTGCCCGATGATGTGTTCCTATTCGTATTGGTATTGGTAATACGTGCATTGTAAATTGGGGAGTAGGTAATGCTGTCCAGCACATACCCATGCATCGTTCTTTTTTGGGCGTTTACTTGTAGAAAAGTAGTACATATTAAGGCAGCAAATAAAAATTTAAGCCGTTGTACAGAATGCTTTACTGTATTGGTTTGTAGCCGCATGATAAAGTTTGTAAAGTTCAATCGAATAAAGTAATAATTATTTTACTGGCTTACAAATTAAGAATTGTTGCAGAGGATGTTTTGTTAATTTTTTTATGAGCCAAACTGAAGGATAATTATGAAGCTTCGTTGCGTCGCACTCTTGTACGGTTGGGTTAAATATTGGGCTTTTATTGTGGAGGAAAGGGGGAGTGGGAAGTAATAGGAAAAGTCTCGTCTCAATTGCTATTTGGGAACTATTTCTACCTTTAGTTCTGCTCCTAGTGTATTGACAATTTAATTATGAAACATAATGTTTTGATAGTTTTTTATCTGCATCTTGTCTTGTAAACTTCCAATCAATTTTACATTTGGTTTTATTTCTGTCTTTTGCCCACTGCTTTACTTCGGCGGTTAATTTTTCTTTGCTTTCAATTCTTCCTCCCGTGCATTGTCTGTCCATTATATTTATTTCGATTTCAGCCATGTTCAGCCAGCTTGCATGTTTGGGGGTATAGATGAATTTTATTTTCTTCATTAAGCTGTTTGCTTTGCATTTACCAAATGATTCAATCAGCGAATTTTCAAAGTGGGTATTTAAATTATCTAAAACCAACTGAATACAATTTGCATGTGCAAAATGTATTTCTACCAAGTCTGATATAAAATGTGCAAAGTCTGCTTTCGTTCTTGTGTCAGTTACTTTTACAAAACGCTTTCCCGCTTTTGGTTCAACTGCTATAAATATGTTACAAGTCCCTTTGCGCTTATATTCATAATCGTATTTTTCATAACTGCCTGGTTTTGCAGCTATTGATTTCCTGCTGTCTTCCAGTAGTTGTTTACTTTTTTCATCAATGCAAACTACAGGCAGCGCAGGATTGTAATCTTTCTTGTATAAATCTAAAAGCTGTTACATCCTTGTACGGTACTGTTCTGTAATTTCCTGGACACACCACATCTTTTTTAACCAAGGCTTACATTCATTTTTTTTAAAGCAAGCCGCACAGATTCTCTGTTTACGGTTTCAAAACCTGACTTTGTTTTCAATGTTTCAGTTAATAAGCGGATTGTCCAACGCTTTCTTCCCTCAGGGCAGGGGCCGCAGGCAAGTGCTGCTAATTCCGATTCATGATCTGTGCTATACTTTAACGGCTGCCCTGGTCGTTCTTCCTCTACAAGCGCATTTTCAATTCCCTGCTCCTGATATCGCTTAATCGTTCTCCATACTGTAATTCTGTCAACATTAAGAAAATCTTCTATCTCCGAAGGCTTCTTTCCTTTGTTCAATAACAAAAGGATATTTATCCGGTTATATTTACGTACACTCAAACGTGTAAGTTGCTTTTGAGATTCGAGAAAACGCAGTTCCTTTTTAGTTAATTTAATTTGTATACGCATTTTATACTGGGGTTAGAAGTACAAATATACAAATGTTTCTAAATTAAATTGTCAGAACACTAGTTGTCTTTAGTTGCTGTTTGATTACTTCGTTTTCTTTTTTTTAGTAATTGATGACACACCTCTACCATTATCCTGTTTATCTGATACCGAAGAAATACATCAATAAACAAAACATAATCTACGATGTACTAATACTCAAACCCAAATTGTTTCATACCAAACTTGGTACAGTTTGCACCCATAATTTGGCAGGCCTAACGACTCGCTTTGTCATAAAATGCAGCGTGTTCCAATTGGTACCAGTGGCAGGCAGTATTACAGCAAATACAGTTGTATGCCACAGATACATTCCCTTGTGGCTCTTTTTATTTTTGCCTTTGCGTATTTTTTCTTCTAACAGCTTAAATATCTTTTCATATCAGGCCGATGTGGTAAAAATATATTGGAGGGCTTGTATGGCAGCCGAATTTCATCACGGAATTATGTTTAGATTTTCAAATCCCTTATTGGTACTACATCCATTTTTGTATGTTGTTTAACCCGTTAATGGAAAATTGTAAGATTTTAAGGCCCAATAACCTGCAATATTTAGACTGAAAACCAATGAATCCAGCATGGGTGTATTACTAATCAATACTTTAAAGCCACCCATACTAATCATGGAAAAGCCTAATGGTTTTTGATTTTTGAAACTAATTTGCTTCCAAACAGCTGTGCTGACCACACCGGTAACACTGGTTTTGCGGCCCACCTCCAAGGGGGGAACAACAACAGCTGGAATAGTTCGAACAAAGTGCGCTCCTTTATTTTGTTTTGCCGACATCAACCAGAACACAGGCTGTAAACATCAGCTGTTTACCCTATTCTTTAGATTCAATTTGTTGTGCTTCGCTTTTATGTATTTCGTTAATATATTGATCTTTCAAATGGTCGTAAATGGAGTGCCTGCTTACCATGGTTGCTACTAAGTTGGAAATTAATGCTGTTAACATAATATAAAAAATAACGTTATGGCTATTGGTCATTTCAAGAACAAGGATGGAAGAAGTAAAAGGGCTTCGGGTAATACTGGTTAAAAAACCTGTCATGCCGCATAAAATTAAAAGATTGGTTTCTGAATCTGACAGTTGAAACCATCCCGCAAACACGGCGCCGATGCTAGCTCCGGCACTTAACGATGGTGCAAAAATACCCCCTGAAGCTCCCGTTGAAAATGAGGCTATGGGTCCGAATATTCTTAAAATTGGCAAATACCATTCTACCTGTTTTTGGCTGGTGAATAAAGCATTTACCATTATTTCTTTCCCTGAACCAAAAGTTTGGCCGTCCACAAAAACAGCGAGTGCGGCAATAATCAACCCGCAAATAACCACGTAACTTATTTTCTGGAAACCATTTTTCAGCAGGTTCTTCTTTTTAAAAATGTAGAGTATAGCACTTCCCATTCCACTGCCACCTACCCCGGTAATAATTGCTATTGGAACGGCCAAAAAAATTATCCAGGCAGGTAAACCGCCTAAAGCGGGGTATCCCAGATAAAGGTAAGGGCCCAAAAAATTCAATGCCGTTAGCCCTGCAATAATAACACCGGTAAGTAAAGCCGATTTAAAATAACTAAAATGTGTTTTAGTTAGTTCTTCAATAGCAAAAACAATACCTCCCAATGGGGTATTAAATGCTGCGGCAAGGCCTGCAGCAGCACCTGTTACAATCATATTCCTTTTAGAAATTTTTGGATACCATGCAGGCAGGAAATCATTTATTTTTTTGAAGATAGCAGCAGAAATTTGAATAGTAGGACCTTCTCTGCCAATTACGCCGCCCCCGAAAACCATTATGAGGCTGGAAAGTATTTTAATGAAAATAACTCTTAAACTTAGCAGCACATTCACCTTATAAGCATGTTTGGGGTTTGATAATTCAATAGCAGCGCTTACCTGCGGTATGCCACTACCCCTTGAATAAGGCGCATATTTTGCAACTATCCACCAAGCTGTAACAAAACAGGCAGGTGTGATAATGAAAAATGCCCAACTTGTTTTTTCGTAAATAAGGTGCGTACCAAGTTCTGCCCACGAAAATAATTTTGCATAAAGCACAGCAATACCACCAGATATAAATGCACCAGCCCAGAACGGAAGGGCATTGAGCAGGTTCTTTTTAAGGCTTTCATTGCTTATTAAATCAAACTTTGCTTTTAGTATTTTCCTGGTCTTATATAAAAAATTCATCGCCAAATTTAAGTAATGTTTCATAGGGGCTCGTCATAAGGCTGGTGTATTTCTGTGAACACAATAATAGATGAAATGATAATTCTCTTTACCGGTGGCGATGCGTGTGGTGCTGGCAAAAAAGAACAATATCGGCGAAAAAATGTTTGTGGCGGCAAAAATCAAGATCGAACATTTGGATTAAGAATGCCTCGGCAATAAATAAAAAATCATATACAGCTCTAAAAATATCTCTGCCCAAGTTCGTGTCTTCATGAAACTTTATCAGTTTTATTCCGATGTGTGGAGCAATACCGGGGCGTCTTTATTTTATTTTACGGACACGAACCAAGACGGGGCGAAGGTCGTTGAACACAACCCCAACAACGGCGGGAATGTCCCTTGCGAACACACAAGGGTGAGTAGCCGACATTGCGGGAAAGAAAAATGTTTTGAGACGCTGTCAATCCATAAATTATATTATTAATATAGTTGAACCATATTTCCATGGATGATCGAAATGTGCAAAAAATGAACCAGACAAAAGAAACGGAAAAGTCGCTAAGGAAAGGATGTCTGGGCTGGAACATGGTAATATATTTAGGTTCCCTAATAGTGATGGGGCCATTGATATTATTATTCTCTTTTATTTTCACCTTGCTATTTACAGGTGATCAGGGGCAGCAATTTAATCTGGTTAATATTCCTGATTCTGTTCGCCGCTTATACCTGGGCATTTCGATTGTTGGCGCGTAGAGGATTCAGCTTTGATCGTAAAAAAGCCGATCATACCAAGCAGGATAACTTAGTTCAAAACCGCGGGAAGGTGCGGTCACAAGATCTAATGAAAATAATAGTCTTTGGGTTCTTAGGGTTGGTTGTTGGTGGTATGATTGCCTTACCTCGCATTGATATTTTTGTAGGTTGGCTAAGCCAACATATGGGCTGGGGTGGTAATGAGAACGGTACGCCGACATTTTTTTTATCTGCGGTATGTATGGTATGCAGTCTGGCCGTATTTACTTTCTATATAAGGCGAAAGTTATACTTTAAAAGGCTGTATCGAACAGTACTATGGCTTCGGCGCTTTCATCAGGATGGTTTATTTCTTTTTGATCTCGTGCTCGATGATATTTGCAGAGGTGTAGCATTGCCGATAACCTTAGAAGATACGACTGTACCAAAATCCTCATTGACAGGTCAGCTCCACCCTTTGTTCAGTCGTTGATTTTTAATGTTTGGGCTATCTTTCATGGGAGGATTCGCTGCGTTGTCATTATTGTCACTCCAGCAGATCGCTTTTGTATCCATTCCACTTGCCCTGGCAGGAATTGGCCTCATGTTCTTCGTAGCATCGCCTGTTGTGTCACTCCCTTGTACGTTCCGTTTTTATGGCGGCTTGTGCTGCATAATGTTCCATCAGTAAAAGAGTGCAACCACGGCTTTGGGCTTAGCAAGCTGCGGGCAAAGCCGCATAGTAATACAATAGCCGGTAACATAGATTGTATTATGCTTTGCACCGGAAAGTTTCCTTATTGATGGCAACAGGTTGTGCCATAATAAACCTGACGGCACATTGGCGAACAATGAATTAAAAAGTACAAGTGTGCGACGCAACGGATGCTTAATAGCAGTAATGGCGTTCGGCTCAAAAAAAAATCACCACGCATTATTATGCTGTGTAAAGTATAGCAAGTTTTATACTTACCGCAAGGGTGCATTTACAAAATGTTATCAATAATTTTGGTCAGTAGGGTGGCTGGGTGCCCAGCCGGGCATGATAACTATACTGCATACCTGGGGTCAAACCATGAGCTTACATCCGCATCTGCATTGCATAGTACCAGCCGGCGGACTAACAAAAACAGGCCTATGGAAGCATACAAAAACCAATGGCAAATATTTGTTTTGTGTAAAGGCTATGAGTAAGCTATACCGGGGCAGGTTCATAGCTGCATTAAAAGAACAGTTGCCGCAGGAGATGACCAAAGAACTGATCAATGTTTTGTATAAACATAACTGGGTTGTGTATGCTAAAAGGCCCTTTAACGGCCCGCAAACGGTGATTGAATATTTAGGACGGTACACTCATAAAATTGCCATTAGTAACCACCGCATACAAAACATAGAAGATGATAAGGTAACCTTTGGTTACAAAGACTACAAACAGAGAAGCGTTAAAAAAGAAATGTCCCTGGATGCGGGTGAATTTATCCGCAGGTTCAATATGCATATATTGCCCAAAGGATTTGTACGTATAAGGCACTATGGTATATGCAGCAGCAGCGCAAAGCTAAAGAGTGCACTGGTTGTAAAAGCACAGTTGTCTGCTGCAGTACAACCACCTGTACCTGCCGCCAAAGCAACACCGGTAGTATACAATCCAAAGCAATGTCCGTGCTGTAAGAAAGAAACAATGGAAACGGTGATGCGCTTTAACCGGCGTGGCCCTCCTGTGTTCTGGAAGGAACTGGCTGCGGATTTACTGGCTTGTATAACCGCTACGGGCATACTAAAAAATGAAACTGTATAATGCGGCCAGGCAATGTTATGCACCTATACTAAAAAGGAAGAAGAAAAGCGGTAAAACCCTTAACCAATATTACCTGGACAGCTTTGGAAAACACAAACAAAATGATAAGACCTGCCATAAATACTGACTTGTTCACAGGCCATCTGAGGTTAGTTGATGTATGAGTCAGCTTGACAAAACGCAATCCCCATAATAATAACTAATTCACAGCCCCTACCGTGCGCTTCCGTACAACCGTGGCTTCATCGTTGGTGCTGCGCACCCGACGAAGCCTTATTTGTTGCCTGCCGTATTTCTTCTCGTCAGTAGCCCAATTTGTTTAGGAATTCACTTCTAAGTCTTGA
>JBBRDW010000111.1:0-15039 GCA_038203525.1 Chitinophagales bacterium
AAATGCGCCTGACTGGTATTTTCTGGATGGCACCAACAAGATCGCAATCGGTTATCGCGAAGTAAATTTTTCATTGTCCCGTGAGCAGCAAATGATTTTAAACCGTCAGAATATTTATGATGGTTTATGGGAGAAAACACCATCCATGAGCTGGGGTTTTGTGCCGCTTACTAAATATCAGGGTGGCAGTGCAGACGCTGTGCTGGAGCCGCTTTCAGAACATTTAAAAGATTATGAACAATTGATGATGCAATATTATGGCGCCGGTGTGCAGGCATGTTACCGTGGCCCAAGATTGTATGATACTGAAACAACAAAACAAACCGTTAGTAACACGATAAACTGGTACAAAAAATACCGCGACATCCTCAACTCAAATATCATTCACCTGCGCCGTGCCGATGGCCGCGACTGGGATGGCATACTGCATGTAAACCCGCAACTCAAAACAAAAGGGCTGCTTCTGTTATACAATCCGCTGAAAGAAAAAATAACACGCACTATCATGGTGCCGTTATACTACACAGGCATAGATAAAACAGCGCAGATAAAAGAAAAAGAGGGTTCTATAAAAACGTATATACTCAACAGAAATTATGAAATACAACTCAGCTTTACTATAGCGCCCGAAAGTTATACGTGGTTTGTAATTGAATAAATTTTGTACCCGGCTGAAGAATTGCTATGAAGCTTTTGTTGCGTCGCACTCTTGTGCGGTTGTAATATAATTGAGCTTTTATCGCAGCGAAGGTCAATGCTGTTTGATGTTGCTCTGGCGAACAACATCGGCTAATATGATGTTGAAATAGATTGCGAAAGAAATGTTTAGAGGCTTTACTTAGTGGCACTCCTATACTGAAGAAAATTGTGCGTCATTGCGAGGCACGAAGCAATCTCCTGACAAAACGGTGAAAATAAAGTATAAACCACGACAGGAGATTGCATCGGAGGCCTCGCAATGACGATCCATATTCTTTTGTACAAGAGTGCGACGCAAGGAACGATTAGAAAAGAACAAATGCCCGGCCCAAAAAAATTCTTCAAAAAAACGGCGTGTAATATAAAAACAACAAACCCCAAAGACAAAATCCCGGGGTTTGAATATTTAAAATTTATGCGCTTAATTGTTCAGCATTAAAGGCATTACCAACATTAGCAGGTCTTCGACATCGGCCTGCTCGGTTGGTTTTATAATACCCGCTTTGGTGGGCGTGGAGAGTTCTATTTTTATTTCGGCAGTATCGGCAGCGTTCAGCATTTCTATCAGAAATTTTGCGTTGAATGCAATCTGCAGGTCTTCGCCATCGTACTGGCAGTTCATGCGTTCGTTTCCTTCAAAACTAAAGTCAACATCCTGTGCTGCCAGTTGCAGTTCGCTGCCACTGATGCTTAGCGCAACCTGATTGGTGCTCTTATTGCTGAACACACTTACGCGGCGCAATGCATTTTGAAAATCGGTTTTATTTACAACAAGTTTATATGGATTGTCAACCGGAATTACCACTTTATAATCGGGGAAACGGGCATCAATTAAACGGCAAATCAACTGCGTTGAACCGTGTGTTACAAAAAGGTGGTTGCTGTTGTAGCTGATGTTCAGCTCATCTTCATTGTTTGGCAGTGCATTTTTTAAAAGTGTAAGCGGCTTTTTGGGAACAATAAAACTGTCTGCTTTGGGGCAGCTTACATCGGTTCTTTTATAGCGTACCAGGCGGTGGGCATCGGTGGCAACAAACTGTATATAATCATTATGAAGTTCGAAGAATACACCCGTCATAGCCGGACGCAGGTCATCGCTGCTTACGGCAAATAAAGCGTTGTTAATGGCATTAACGAGCGCAGTACTGCTCATGGTAAATGTATTGGTATCATCAGCCACCGGCTCTTTGGGAAAATTGTCGGGGTTTTCGCCCATCACTTTGTATTTGCCGTTATCGCTGGTAATTTCTACGGCGTAATTTTTATCAATATTAAAAGTAAGCGGCTGATCGGCAATATTCTTAAGCGAGTCTATCAGTATCTTGGCGGGTATACAAACCTTGCCATTGGTTTTGCTTTCCACGTCCATTTGAACACGCATAACGGTTTCAAGGTCGGTGGCTACAATATTGAGTTTTTTATCCTCAATATCAAATAGAAAATCTTCGAGAATAGGCAGTACCGTATTTGCATTAATAACACCACTTATCTGTTGCAGGTGCTTAAGTAGCGACGAAGCGGAAACTATAAATTTCATATTGGTGGTTGATATTTGTGTATGGCAACAAACCTACTGTAAAATACCATACGGTGCAATGTGTATTTTTCAGCAGCCAACTTATCAACAGCCGAATGTTAATTAGTTGTGTTAATCTTAAAACTAAATTGTTCAATTGGTCTTTTACCCGGCAAATTAAAGTAGGCTTTTTTTTGAGCCCGGCTTTAGTTAAAATAGCAGCATCCTTGCGTCGCACTCTTCAGGGCTTTGTTCTATTGTTGGCAATTAGCTAAAATAAAAAGTAGAAAATTAGGGTAATCATTCCATGTCATCGGCCAGTATTTCGCAGAATTTATCTTTATAGACGGGTTTTATTACATACCCGGATACATGTTTAAATTGTTTTGAGCGGAGTATATCGTTATTGTCAACGGACGAGCTCACTATATATATTTTTATGGCTCCTGACAGCCTTGGCGCAATTGACGTGTAAGCCTCTAAAAATTCCCAGCCGTCCATCACCGGCATATTAATATCCAGAAAGATAATATCAGGTAGTTTGCTGTAAGAATAAACGGCGTGAGTAATAAAATTTAGTGCATCAAGGCCATTGTTGCATTGCTCTACACTTTTAGCAAAGCCAGTAGCTTCAATTGTTTTCGTTGCCGCAAAACGATAAACCTGATCATCATCAACAATTAGAACGCTTGGTTTTACATCTTTCATATTGCAGTTAGGTAAGTACAGTAAGTAATTTACATTTTTTACTGCAATTTTTAAATTTTAATTTAACATTACACAATAAATTTTTTCTTATTGCAACAAACACCTCCGGGCATCTTCAGCAAAATACAGTATTTCTGTGCTTATCAGGAACGTAGCCATGCAGAAGTAAAAGAAAAATTGTACAGCCTTGGCCTCTATAAAAAGCAGGTAGATCTTTTACTGGCCCAGCTAATAGAGGAAAATTTTTTAAATGAGGAAAGGTTTGCAACCCAGTTTGCGGGTGGAAAATTCCGTATAAAGAGCTGGGGCCGCATTAAAATAAAATACGAGCTGCAGCAAAAAAAAGTTAGTCAGTATAATATCAGTAAAGCGCTCGATTCTATCGATGAAACCGAGTACCAGCTTGGGTTGCAAAAACTAGCAAGAAAAAAATGGCAGCATTTAAAAAAAGAACAACCAATAATCATGAAGCATAAAATCATGCAGTTCCTTTTGCAAAAGGGCTACGAACGTTACCTTGTAAAAGCTGCTGTTGATAAAATTGCCAACCCGTAAACGCCATAAATAAAAAATATTCAAAAGGCTGGTTACATTTGCAGTTCAAAAATCTCCGAGCAATGGCACAGTTCCGCAATTTTAAGATGGTAAGTTATGTAGTATACGGCCGTGGAAGTTTTAACCAATTGGACGAAATTCTTGCTCCACACCGCATAGATTCTGCACCAATGATTTTTTTGGTAGATCATTTTTTCACCGGCAAACCATTATTAAACCGCATTCCAATTCGTGGCAACGATAAAATCATTTTTGCCGATGTAACCTACGAGCCCAAAACAACTTACGTAGATGCGCTGGCGCAGCAATTAAAAGACGAATTTGGCACCGTCAGCGGCATCATCGGTATTGGCGGCGGCTCTGCCATGGATCTTGCAAAAGCCGTTTCTTTAATGATGACCAATCCCGGCTCCTCTGCCGATTATCAGGGATGGGACCTGGTGAAAAATCCCGGTGTCTACAAAGCAGGTATTCCAACGTTAAGCGGTACAGGAGCCGAAGTAAGCCGCACCACCGTACTTACCGGCCCCACAAAAAAGCTTGGCATGAACAGCGATTTTACACCATTCGATCAAATCGTTCTCGATCCCGAACTTACCGCCAATGCGCCCGCCAATCAACGTTTTTATACCGGCATGGATTGTTATATTCATTGCATAGAAAGTTTGCAGGGTACGTTCCTAAACGAGTTCAGTAAAAGTTATGGTGCCAAGGCACTGGAACTTTGCCAGGAAATTTTTCTCAATAAAACTACCTGGGACGAAGAGTGCGACGATAAACTGATGATGGCTTCCTACGCCGGAGGCATGAGCATCGCTTACAGCCAGGTAGGCGTAGCGCATGCTGTTAGCTATGGGTTAAGTTATTTGCTCGGTACAAAGCATGGCATTGGCAACTGTATTGTAATGAACCACCTGGAAGAATATTATCCCGAGGGTGTGACAGAGTTTAAACGCATGGTAGAAAAAGGCGGTTACGAAATCCCCACCGGTATTTGCAGCGGCCTTAGCGAAGAACAGTTCGATGCCATGATAAATGTTTCGCTCGTTATGAAGCCGCTCTGGGAAAACGCTCTCGGTCCCAATTGGGAAAAAATAATGACACGCCAAAAACTAAGGGCATTGTACGAAAAGTTATAGAATTTTTTTTGGTACAGGCATTGGCTTTTCATGGCGTCGCCTGTTGTGTCACTCACTTGTACTTTCAGTTAATATGGCAGCACCAGCAGCACTTGCTGCTTAAAACCTTATAGCTTCCATCAACTATCAACTATCAACCACTCATGGATAACGAACGAACAGAGATAAGCGAACTTGGCGAGTTTGGATTAATAGACCATCTCACAAAAAATTTTGAAATACGAAACGCATCAACCATCGTAAGTGTAGGCGATGATGCTGCAGTAATAGATCATTTCGGCAAGCAGACGGTTATTACAACAGACCTGTTGCTCGAAGGTATCCACTTCGATCTGATGTACACGCCTTTAAAACATCTTGGCTACAAAGCAGTGATCGTAAACCTCAGCGACATATATGCTATGAACGCCACGCCTACGCATATCACCGTAAGTATTGGTATCAGCAACCGTTTCAGCCTTGAAGCGTTGAGCGAATTTTACGAAGGCATTCACATAGCCTGCGATAAATATGGCGTTGATCTAATTGGCGGCGATACCTCCGCAGCCCAAAAAGGCTTTGTTATTTCCGTTACCGCAATTGGCGAAGTTGCTCCAGATAAATATGTAAAAAGAAGTACGGCTGGTAGCGGCGATCTCATCTGTGTAAGCGGCGATCTTGGCGGCGCATTCCTTGGTTTAACTTTACTGGAAAGAGAGAAAAAGATATGGCTCGAAAGTCCGCAGGTGCAGCCTGATCTGGAAGGTGAAAAATATATCACCGGCAGATTGTTAAAACCAGAAGCAAGAAAAGACATCATAGAATTTTTTGAAAAAAACGACATTATACCTACGGCAATGATGGATATCAGTGATGGACTAAGCAGTGAAATTCTGCACATCTGTAAACAAAGCAATCTGGGCTGCCGCATCTACGAGGAAAAAATTCCCATAGCAGATGACAGCAGGCAGGCTGCATTTAAATTTGGGCTCGACCCCACCGCCTGTGCATTAAGCGGCGGCGAAGATTATGAACTGGTATTTACCATGAAACAGGAAGACTACGATAAGATAACTTTAAACGAAGAGATCAGTGTAATTGGCTATATGGCTGATATTGAAGAGGGAAGTAAAATTATAACCAAAGGCGGTAATCTGCACAATATTACTGCGCAGGGTTGGAATGCATTTGGGCAACAATAAATAAAAAATTATCATTTTACTTTTTAAGCGAGAGTAAATTAAATTGAAAGTCAGGGTTGGCGAATAAAGAACTAAAAGTACAAGAGTGCGACGCAAGAAAAGCTTAATACATATTCAACTGCCTGGCTCAAAAAAATATTCCCCGCATTTATATTTTTCTATAGTTGTATGCTGCATACTTTGTTTTATTGCGGGTTGTTCCTCCGTTAAACAATCTGCCTACAACCCTGGTCAAAAACTTGCGCCAGAAAAATTAAAAGAAGACTTTACACTGCTAAAAAAAATCCTGGAAGCCAACCATCCCAGCCTTTACTGGTATACGCCAAAAGACAGTATTGACGCGTATTTCAGCGAATCGTTGAATAGTATCAATGATTCGCTTACGGAGTTGCAGTTTAAAAATAAAGTTGCATGGTTTGTGAGTAAAATACGTTGCGGACATACTTCGGCAAGGCCATCAAAAGCGTTTAGCCAATATGCAGCTGCACACAGGGTAAGCCAGTTTCCTTTATTTATAAAAGCATGGGGCGATACGCTTGCAGTGCTCGCCAATTTAAACCGGGCCGATAGTATTTTTAAACGCGGAACACTCATTACTTCAATTGATGGCATCAGCAACCGTGTATTGCTCGACTCGATGTTTGGTTTTATAAGCACCGATGGTTATGGCGATAATTTTAAGAACCAGGTGATCAGTTTTAATTTCCCCCTGTATTATGGTTTTGCTTTTCCAATGAAAGATTCTTTTGCTGTTGGTTATGTTGACAGCAGTGGTATGCCGCAGGCATCATTTGTAAAATTGTACAGGCCCCGTGTTGATTCCGCACAACAAAAAAATCCTGTGGCCAAAAATATAAATCAACCATCCCGAAAGGATAGAGACGAAATTAAGCTGCATAGTAAACGAAGTATTGTTTATGACAGTACCGGCAGCTTTGCTTATATGCGTGTTAATACATTTACAGGGGGCAAGCTCCGCAATTTTTTTAAAGAAAGTTTTGAAGAACTGCAAAACAGAAAAACACCCAACCTGATTATTGACCTTCGCGAAAACAGTGGTGGAAGTATTGGCGCCAGCGAAATTCTTGTGCGGTATATTAAGAAAAAACCATTTAGAGTTGCCGATACTGTTGCAGCAGTTAACCGCAGTTTTACTTACGCAAAGTACATTCATCCATCGTTGCCATACCGTATTTTGATGCGCATTTCAAGCCGCAAAAAAACTGATGGAAAATTCCATTTTACTCAGCTGGAAAACCGTTTGTATAAGCCTTACTGCAATACGCATTTTGATGGCGGTGTTTATGTGTTGCAGGGTGGCTATACCTTTTCGGCCGCAGCCCTGTTTGTTCTAAATGTAAAAGGCCAGCAGAATGTTACGGTGGTTGGGGAAGAAACCGGTGGCGGTAATTATGGTACATCTGCTGTTCATCTTCCGGTTATTCAGTTGCCCAATAGTAAAATACAGATCTCACTTCCAATGTATCGTATAGTGCCAGACAGCACCAAAACTAAAAACGGTCGCGGTATAGTGCCGGATATAGAAGTTGCACCTTCGTTAGAATACCTGCGCAGGGGTGAAGACCATAAAATGACGGTAGTTAAAGAACTTATTTCGACGAAACAAAAGCATAAAAACTTTTGAGTGAGTGCATGCAAAAGATTTCGGAGATTTTGCTGAGCTGTATTACCAATGTACAAGAGTGCGACGCAAGGAACGATGCCCAAAGAATTGCTGCCCGGCCCAAAAAATTATTTATCGTTCAATATTTTCAGCAACTCCTGTGCTTCAGTATAGTGATCATCACTTTCTGGAATTGTTTTTAATGCGTTGATACATTCAGCGTTCTTATTTTGCTTTAACCAGGCCAGGGCAGTAAGCCAGACCGCCTCATATTTATAGGCTGAAGTGCTGGCGGCTACGGAATTTAGCTGTGCAAAAGCGTTTTCATAATTGTTGGTTTCTATATAGCACCTGCCAAGTATTACGCGGTATTGATTATTTGTGGAATCCTTATCCAGTATGGGTTGCAGCAAAGGGATAACAGTTGCATATTCTCCGTTGTTATAATATTCGGTGGCTTTTGCAAGCGCTTCCTGCTCAATACTGCCACGGCTTACCAGGTCAATTTCTGAATGCCCGGCATATTGTGCATAGAGGCTCACTTTATCGGGTTTTGTAAGCTGCCAGAATACAATACCCGCCATGGCAATAAGCATCGCCGCAACAGCGGCTATTTGATATATTTTGCTTTTTTTTAAGGATACTACGGGTGCCTGTTTATTTTTAAAATGAGGTTCACTTATCTGCTGAAGGTTTTTTTTTAATACTTCGCCGCCGGGTTTATTTTTAATGATAGCAGGCATTTCATTGTTCAGTGTGGTAAATAGCCTCACTGCTTCGGCCAGTTCCGCATCCTGCTGTAACTGTAGTTCAAAAGCCAGCAATGCTTCACCTTCTAACTGGTTATTAATATATTGGTCTATTATATGATATTGTTCGTCAGTCATTTTTTGCTTACCAAAGCAATGTTTTGTATTCCGGTGATTGTTTTATCAGTTCTGCCAGTCTGCCCATGCATTCACTTTTTTTCTTTCTGATATAAGCGTAAGTGTTGTTCAATAATGAGGCCACTTCTTCCAGCGGTTTACCGCTCCATGCAAGTTCCAAAACTTTGCGGCAACCTTCGCCCAGCAGGTCAAATTTTTTTTCGAGCAGTAACCTGCGTTCATTATTATTAATCACTGCCTCCGCTTCTTTAAAAATATCGGTTCCTTTATCATATTGCACATCGCCGTTGTTTGTTACAGGCTGCCGGCTTTTTTTCCTTAATTGCATCAGCCATAAATTTCGGCAGATGGTATAAAGAAATGCTTCGAACGGACAGCTAAGTAAAAAATTCCCCGACAGGGCTTTATGATAAACAGCTACCAGTGCATCCTGCATAACATCGGCTGCATCTGCTTCTGCGCCTGAGTTCTGTGTTACCATGAACGTTATTTTATCCGCAAAACGGGTATAAATTTCATTGATCAATGCTGTGTTGTTGTTCACAAGTGCCTCTATATATTTTGTATCAGGGTGTGGTTTTGCCATGCAGTTATTTAGAAAGAATGAATGTATATTTTTTTATTGGTTATCTGTCATTTAAAGCAATCTTTTTTGGGCCGGGCTGTATTGCTACTATGATGCATTGTTGCGTCGCACTCTTGTACTTTGGGTAATACGGTTCGGCAACTGTCTACTGTCTTGCTAATTGCAAAATCTTTACAACCCAAAACGCAAAAACTTTCAACACATTTCTACTAGGGTAACAAAATTTTATTGCAGCAATATTATTAAAATGATTAATTTAAAAGACTAAAACTCTTAATTATGAAACAAAATTTTTTATGCAGCATTATTATTTGCGCGGTTTTAATGGGTAATGTATGTAGGGCGCAGCCGTTTGTAACCCAAATCAATAATGCTGTCTCTCCCATAAGGCAATTTACAGTGGATTCGAGATTTAATCCGATTATCCAGCATACCATTCCTCCAGGTGCTACTTATTCTTCCGCATCACCGGATTCGGGAAAAAGAATTATTTGGTTTGAATATGGGGATGGAGGTTTCACTTCTGACGCAGCCACCAACCGGAATATTAATCATGCTGTAAATCCCCCCTTATTAGTTGCTACCAAATTGTATGATACGGGCCGTGATATGCTGAGGATTTCTTCTGGATCGGTATTTACCAACAATTCCTCTTCGGCAAGAACATCTGACAATCAGAATTCTTTACTTAGTGGTAGTTCATTTCTAAAAATCACTCCAAATGCCTACGATATTGTCAGCAGAGATACCATGTGCTTTGCGTTGACATACAAATTAAATACAACAAGTACATTGAATAAGTCTTTTTATTTGGTTTTCAGGTACAGTGGGAATGTATTTAAACAAATTAATCCTGGAAACAATACCCAGTCCTCGCAGTCAATAGCCCCCGAAAACTTTTTACTTAATAATTATGCCACATCTGCGCTTAGGCCCTATCATCAGGAAACACCTGCTACGATACCCCCGGCAAATTTATTACAGTTATTACCAGTTTTTCCAGGGCAAAGCCCAATGGTGATGATTGAGAAAATCGTACCAACGGCCTTAATGACTGGAGATAATAATTTTTTTCTGTCTCTGGTTACAAAAGATGGGCTTGCAGTAGGCAATTCCGGAGCAATAGATGCCCATATTCTGCAGCGAAGTGGCAACGATAGTACTTGGGAATTGACGATTTTGCCAAATTCATCATCCACCCTTACAGGTATGAGTGTTGCGCCGGCTCACGACCCCAATTATATCCTGCAATCTCCTGTTTGTATGGCATTGCCGAAAACTACAAGAGAAATGAAATACCATATACATTTTCAAAATACTGGCAGGGGCTCTGCTGATGTAGTTAAGGTGACAGTAAACCTGCCAATGGGTCTTAATCTTTCAACTTTCAATTTGAAAAAAGCATTTTTCTCAGGGGATGAGTATTCTGTTAATAGCAACTATAATCAAATTCAGGTTTTGCCAGATCAGGCAGGTAATAAAATAGTTTTTCGACTCCATAAAACAGCACTAAATAATACCTTGCAGGGTACAAATGATGTTCTCAATCCTGCCATTAACCCCGAAACTATGGGGGATATTTATTTTACTGTTACAGCAACCGTAAACGTGCCATATACTTTGGTGGCACAGGCTTTTATAGATTTTCATAGCTCAAGCAGGCCGCTAACTCCACACGACTGGGAGGCTACGGTACCCACAAATATTGCAGTATCCAATTATTCTGATTGTTGCGATTGTAATTTGTTTGAATGCGATAAAGAAACTAAAAAAGGAAATATTGAAGGGGATAAATAGAGTTTAATAAACTTCCTGAGAAAAATCACATATACAAAATTTATTTAAAAGCCTTATCTTGTTTGGATAAGGCTTTTAAATGCGACCATTAAGACCACTTATTTACTCCCTGTTTTTTTTAACTGTGATTTTGCTTTCCTGTACCCAAACTAATCAGGTATCCAATGATATTGCTTTACTAAATAATGACAGTATTTTTTCTTCCCTGTGCAAAAAAGGTTTTAAAGACAGTGCGGTTCATACTGCATTTAAAAGGGCTTCATTATTAAAGGCACGGAACAATTGGAAAAACTTTGCGCGATCACTATTGGAAGTCTGCGATTCAGGCTATACCTGGAAAAAAAAAGAGATTCAGCTAAATGCTATTGATACGATGTTCACCTGTGAAAAGGAATTATTTAATGACACTGCAGCTCGTGTTTTTCTGGCAAAAGCCATACGTATATGGTCAGGGTTTAACTTTAAAAATGAATACAACGATACCATTGTAAACCGGATGAACACCGTATGGCAAATATTTGAAAAGGACACCAGTATATCCATCGAAGCTTTTACTATAGCTAGTAAATTGGGAATCGCTTACAATATAATAGGTGATTTCCCAAAAGCCCAATTTTTTTACCTTCAGAATTACCTTGATGCGTTAAAAAAAATGAAAATGAAAAGCCTCGCATCTTCCGTCATTAATGGTACTATTCTTTTAAATGAACTAGGTCAGTTTGATTCCTCGAGAGATCTTATTCAAAACACCCTCACTTTTCCCGGTATTTCGGCAAAACAGCAATCCTATCTCTACGCCAACCTCGCCGCAGCATACGCTGGTAAAACCCAATTCGACAGTGCTCAAATACCCTTGCAGAAAGGCTTTTCTATTTTAGATACGATTAAAGACAGGAGCGATTTAGACGAACGTTATGCTACACTTTACAATGGCAAAGCCAACGTGCTTCAGTCGCAAAAGCAATATGCAGCAGCATTAAAAACCTGGCGGCAATGTCTTGTTTATACAGTAAGGAGCAATGGCAATTCTTTGTTCAGCCGGTATGCGGGCAAAGTATTTATTGGAATGGCTGATAATTTTTATTTGCTCGGCCAGTACGATTCATCGCTGTATTACTACCACAAAGCATTACGCAGTGTGGTTGTAGTTGATTCTGCTAAAGTTTTATCGTTGCCCGCAGTAAAAGATATTTATTCAGAAAATACGATCATGGATGCACTGGATGGCAAAGCAAAAGCATTAACTGCTTTATACAATCAGCGGCATGAGCAAATACTTGCACAAACAATAATAGACTGTTACAGCCTTGCATTTGCCACAGAAAATAAACTACTGGCTATGTACGATTATGAGCAGAGTAAACTGTTGCAACTGAAGATCAGCAAAGCCCGAAGCGAAAAAGCAATAGCATTATGTAATAGCTTATACAAACGGGATAATAACAGCAACTGGTGTTTTCTTGCTTTGCAGTTTGCAGAAAAAAGTAAAGCCATTGTTTTACTGCAGTCCATCAAAAAGAACCTTGCAGCAAATATATTGTCCGGTACTGATACATTGTTAAGCAAAGCAAATTCAATACAGTTGCGGATCAATAAAAAACAGGCAGACATTTCCAAAGCTGCAAAAGGAGGAGCATACAATAAATTGGATTCTGAAAAAACAAAACTCACCGGAGAACTCCAGGTGCTGCAGTCGCAAATAAAAAATGCTTACCCGCAACTCGCAAAAACATTAAGCATTCTGGATACGCTTACCCTCACCGCCATCCAAAAAAATATATTGGATACGGGAACCGCCCTTATAGAATATTTTAAAGGCGATACCATTGATTATGTTTTTTACATCAACCCCAATGGCAACAACAACATGCAGCAACTCAATAAAAATATTGACAGTGCCATCATTAATTTCACAGGGTTCTTTCAGTCACCGCAAACCATTACAGAGGATCCTTTGGCTTATAAAAGTGCCGCACTGTCTATGTATCAGCAATTATTTCCTTTTACATCCTTCATTGCTCCGCGGCATCTCATCATTATTCCCGATGGCAATATTGGGTATATCCCTTTCGAGGCGCTAATTACAAATGCTTCCAATACGCAAAGCCTCAAACAGTTTAATTATTTAATCAGGCAATCCGATATTTCGCAGGGTTATTCCATCAGTTCACTACTCCAGAAAAAAAATGATGTTGCAACTGGAATACAATTGGCAGCCTTTGCCCCGGTCTTTGCAAAGGGAGAAAGAAATTTCAGCCCTTTACCATTCTCCAATAATGAAATTGCTTCCATTGAAAACGAATTCAGTAATGGAAAATATAATGTATATCTGGATGCAACCATCAATGCATTACGCAGTCAGGCAAAGAATTGCGGCCTGCTGCATATAGCCACACATGCCAGTGCAGATTTTAAAAATAGTGAACCGAAAATTGAAATGATTGACAGTACACTTACCCTTGGTGAACTTTATACCTGGCGCATAAAAGCCCATCTGGTAACACTTAGCGCATGCGAAACAGGAATCGGCAATATAGAAAAAAGCGAAGGTCCCATGAGCCTTGCGCGTGGCTTTTACTATGCCGGTGCGCAAAATGTAATCAACAGTTTATGGCAGGTAAACGATGCAGCTACCGGTACGCTCTTTAATTCTTTTTATAAAAACATACAAAGTAATTCGCTTTCTGCATCCTTGCAAAAGTCCAAACTTCAGTATATACAGAACAGCAGCAATGCAAACGCTTCGCCTTACTATTGGGCCGGCTTTATTTTTATTGGCAGCAGCGATTATCAGTTGCCGCAGCAAAGCAACTTGCCAATATGGTTTGCTGTTGTAGCCGCCATAATTGCGCTTTTTCTTCTATTAATGCAATACAAAAAAAGAAAGGCTGCCCGCTAATTTCAATCAATCTTTTGGGTCCAGTAAAAGACCACGCATGAAGCTTTTCTTCCGCCTGAGGCGGACTCATCTACTGCCGGAGCTTTATTAAATTGTCCACAGTCAACCGTCCATTGCAAATACAAATCGGTTGCCGGTCAGCGGTCAGCGGTGGACAGAACGTACAAGAGTGCGACGCAACGAAAGTTCAATAGTATTTGAAAGCCCGTTACATAAAAAACCACCCCACTACTTACCGCCGCTTTTTATAAGGAAAAATAAATTTAACGAAACCGGGTAACATATTTACCGCCCCGGCAATTCTCTCTAAAACAAACCATTTTTTAAACAATTAAACTGTAAGTGTATGAAACAATTACTCATCATTTTGCTGGCTGCGGCATCTGCATCTACAGCCATAGCACAAACAAAAATTGCAGACGTTGCCAAATTCAAATCTCAAACGATTGACCTGGGAAAGGTAGTACAGGATGAACCGGTAACGGCAACATTTGAAATTACCAATATCAGCAAAAAGCCATTGGTAATAGAACAGGCAAAACCAAGCTGCGGCTGCACCATTGCAGACTACAGTAAAGAGCCCATTGCCCCGGGCAAAACTGGTTTTGTAAAAGCCACTTACAATGCCGCCAATGCAGGCAGTTTTGTAAAAACCATTACTGTAAAATTTACCGGTGTTGATGAAACACAGGCCATCACCCTTACGGGTGAAGTGCTGGCGCCAAATAAAGAATAAACCAATTTTAAAACAAACAAAAATTCTACAATTATGAAAAAGATTTTCGTCTTTTGTTGTGCACTATTATCCTTATATGGTACGCAGGCACAAAATGTAAGTACGGGTATTGATAATAGCAACAACCCAGTTCCTTTAGGTACCCAGGGTGGTAACTGGATCGTAATAAGCCCAAGTGCTGTTACAAGTACGCCATATGCAGTTTGGTTTAATGGCAACCCCGGCATAAATTATTATGTAGGTAGTTGGCAGGTCACACCGGTGTCCGTTACCAACGCACAATGGATTGGCCCAAACGCAGAACTGAATGGGGGTAATCCTATGGGCATTTATACATTTGAGCGGTCTTTTACCGTAGGTGCCGGAACAGGCAGTTTCGCCTGTAATTTTAGTGTTGCTGATGACGATATTTTAAATTCGCTTGAACTGGTGCGCCCTGATGCAACAACTATTCCGTTAACCGTAACTGTGATAACTAACCACTATAAATTAAGCCAGCCAATAACCACCGTTGTAAATTGCCCCGCGGTAGGCACATGGAAGATACGGGCAAAAGTTAACTACCTTGATAATATCGGTGGGTTCCTGCTTTCCGGCTATGTAAACCTTAGCGATAAGGCCGCATGTGATACAACCTGCAAGCTTTCGCTTACAGTAGGCGGGCTTAATGGCAGCCCATTTGCCTGTGGTAAAAATTTAAAATTAAAATGTG
>JBBRDW010000112.1:0-14770 GCA_038203525.1 Chitinophagales bacterium
GAAAACCCGCTGGACGGTGGACGGGAGTTTATCGATGCCTGCCTTAAAGGCGACTTTTTAAAAGCTTCGTTTTATATGATTGATGATGCCCGTAATAAAGAATTACTACAAACGCAGGAAAAAAATTACAAGGAAAAGGGCAGCGTTGAAAAAAATGAATACAAGGAAGCATCCATTACCATTTTTGAAGATGCCGCTATCAACGATTCAACCCATATAATAAACTACCAGAACTCTTATGATAAAACAGGCCGAAAAGTAAAAGTTATATTGCGCAACAATAACTGGCTGGTAGATTTTAAATATACTTTCGATGGTAATCTTTGATAAATAATTTACAGATGGGCTATTCGCTTAAAAATATTTTAATTGTTTTTGCAGGCAGCGGGTTTGGTGGCGTAATGAGGTATGGAATGCAGGTGTGGATATCCAAAGCATCTCCTTTTCCATTGGGTACTTTTATTGTAAATATTGCAGGCTGTTTTTTAATAGGCGTTTTTTATGGGCTTAGTGAGAAGAACAATATGCTTTCGCAGGATTGGCGGCTTGCGCTTACAACCGGTCTCTGCGGCGGGTTTACCACATTCTCAGCTTTCGGTTACGAGAACATGAACCTGATTAAAACAGGCAATTACCTTTATGCCGGCTTATATATAGCAGGCAGTATTTTGTTGGGAATTGCTTCGGTTTTTGGCGGTGTGTTTATTACCAGGTATGTATAATCATAAATTACAGCGTAATTTTACGCGCAACGAAACACCGGTACAACAAATACCGGAGCCATATACCGGTAACTCATTTTTTAAAAATTAAAACCAAAATTATGATGACAGTTTTGCATCCATGGCATGGCGTACCTTATGGCGATCAATCTCCCCGTGTAGTAAATGCTATTATTGAAATACCACAGGGCTCCCGGGTAAAATATGAAATAGATAAGCCCAGTGGTTTACTTAAACTGGACCGTGTTATATATTCTTCTTTCCATTACCCAAGTAATTATGGTTTTATTCCTCAAACGTATGGCGATGATAAGGACCCGCTGGATATTCTTGTGCTATCGAGCCAGAGTATACAGCCATTGTGTATAGTAGAAGCAAAAGTTATTGGCGTAATGCAGATGATAGATGGCGGCGATGCGGATGATAAAATAATTGCTGTAGCAGCACACGATCAGGGCATTAACTACATTAACAATATAGAAGAACTGCCTAAACATTTTTTTAGCGAGTTAAGGCACTTTTTCGAAGAATACAAAACCCTTGAAAAGAAAACTGTTGTAGTGGAAGAATTTGGCGATAAAGCGCAAGCGCTTATTATCATTGAAGCTGCCATAAAACTTTATAAAGAAACATTTAAAAAATAACCAACTTATTTATTTTAAATAATAATCATTCAAAGGGTATGAACATTATTTTTGCAAAAATTAATTACATGGAAACCAAAAAATCAACCGCAAAAAACTGGATATATTTTACCATTTGGCTTGCAATTATGGTATTTATGCTGTTTACGCCAAGTATTAAGCAATTTTTCTGGCTTGCACTACCTGGTACTGTTACTCATTTTTCTTTGGGTATGGATATTATTTAATATTAGAGGTTTTGAGCCCGGCTTTTAAACCGAATATGGCATCGTTCCTTGCGTCGCACTCTTGTACTCCAGCAATACAATTGGGCGACTGACAGGCAGTATCAAAATTTTAAAGTGTCGTCTGTTTTTAATCACTTGAATAATTTATAAAAAAATATTTTACGTCTTTTCTAATACAGATATCCGGTCTTTTTGGCCGGATATTTTATTTTACAGGTTAAAGCAAAAAGGGCATTGGCTAACATTGATACGCTCTAAAATCAACGCGGGCTAAAGCCGAACAATCGGCTAAAGTACAAGAGTGCGACGCAAGGAACGATGCTATAAAAGCTGATGCTGGGATCAAAAAAATAAGTTTTCACTTTTTTACAGATATGAAAAAGCCATCTCCAAATTTTTGGAGACGGCTTTACATAAAATACATTATACAGCGAATCTATTGAGGTATAGCTATAAATTGCTTTGTAAAAAAGTTGGCCTGTACTTTATAAGTACCAGATGTTGAGGGTGCAGGAAAGTTTGCAGACAGATCGTAACCAAAACTACCGCCATCATTACCCAGACCCGGTATTGAATTATCTGCCACTGAATATTTATGACCCCAATCTCCGTTTACGGGCAGCATCAGATATTGTCCTCCTCCATTTAATGGCAACGTTACCTCAAATACAGATGAATTAATCCGTGTAAACTCCTGCGAAGGAACAGGAACAGGATTGTTCCACCCACCTGATGTAGCATCGCCCACTATAAACAGGCTGGCGGGTAAAGGAAACGAGTATGGCGTAACAGTAAATTTACCTGTTTGAAAATCCAGTTTTACAGAATAGGTTCCGGAAGCATCAGGGCCAGGAAAGTTATCGTTTAAGTTAAAGCCAAAATCACCGCCACTGCTTAGCCCGGCCACGCCTTTATCGGCAACCGAATATTTGGTACCCCAGTCTCCGTTTACTGGTAGTATTAAATATTCACTGCCACCAACAAGGTCAAATACTCCTCCAAATGTTGTTTCATCTATACGGGCAAGCTCCTGGGATGGAACAGGAACGGGATTGTTCCATCCGCCCTGAGTTGCACCTCCTACGATGAACAACGCACCAGATTCTGGAATGGCTATTTTGGGTGGTACTTTATAGGGCGTCATTTTTAAAGTGATAGTATTGGACCTGTATGGTTCATTATTATTTCCATAAGATGAGGTAACACGGATGTCTATATCATAAGCTACACCAAAAGAATAGCCAAAGCCAAGTAGAATGTCATTGATTTGTTTGCCTGTAAAAGAAGTACCATAGTCGGCTATTACCACGCGGCTAACTGCTTCTGAAAAATTTCTTCCGGCTTCGTCAATTTCAATTACAAATTTTACCGTGTTAACATCGGTTGCGTATTTTGGGCCGGTCCACAAAAATGTTACAACATTATTTAGTGAATCAGCCGGTGAAGCTGCAATGGATGATACAGTGCTGCTCAATACCGGAGCATTTCCAACGGCGTAGTTGGGAAGGTTTCCCACTTTATCGCAGGCCATCAACATAACTGTGATGCTGAATGCGAACAAGAATAATTTTGAAAATTGTTTCATATAACTTTTTTTATTGTTGCAAAACCGCCCATCAGGCTGGCGGTTTAACGGTTCCTTTTAAATTATTGTTTGGTTACAGTATACTTACCCCTTTGGAAATCTACAGAGATTTTGTATGTGCCTGCAGCGGGTGGTCCGGCGAATCCCGGGTCGGAATCCTTTTTTTCAAAATCGCCCTTGTCCCAGGTACCTCCTGAAATCATGTGATATTGGGTTCCCCAATTACCCTGTTGCTGAATAAGCTTGTAAGCTCCTCCACCAGGCAGGCTCAACGTTAGCTCGTACAGTGTACTTGAGATCATTGAAAACTGTTGATTTTGATCGTAGGGTAATGGCAGTGGATTTAAATAGCCGGAAGGAGCGGCGTCACCCGTCATCCACAACGTACCTTCTGTTGGTATGGCAACTTTTGGAGGAATTGCATACGGAGTAGCCTTTACAGAAAGAACATTAGATATCAACGAAGCCGCACCGTTTGAACCCAAACTTGCGATAACTCTTATTTCTAACGCAGCTTCAACTGTAGGGTTTAGTTGCAGTTGATTTAATAAATAATCATTGAATTTTGCAACTGTAAATGAAATACCCAAGTCTTTACTAACCGAAACAGTTTGTTTCTGTGGGTTGGAAAAATTAGAACCTGCAATATCTATTTCTACGAGGTAAGAAACGTCCTGGGAACTTACACCTGTTGTAAACTTATAATTAGGATTGGTCCAGCTTAATTTTATTGCTTCTTTAATTGAATCAGCATAAGCAAGATTAATAGTAGTAACAGATGCGGTTAATTCAGGTGAAGTGCCTGATTCCAGATAGTCTTTAACTTCATCTTTTTTGCAGGACCAGCTAAGTACGATCAGCAGGCCAGACAAAAGCATCAATTTTGATATATTTTTCATATTTAAATGATTTTTTCAGTAATTAGTTAGTAGCCTGGATTCTGGGTTAAATTTGTGTTGGCCGACAAGTTAGTTGAAGGAATAGCGAAGAGATTATACTTGCTGTCAGCGGCTGTTCCGGAAGCTACACCCCCTTTCCATGGCCATAAATAAGTATTTGACGTTAACAAACCATATCTTATTAAGTCCGTGCGTCTGTGCCCTTCCCAATATAACTCGCGTCCTCTTTCGTCTAATACCATTTGTAATGTAAGATCGCTTAATGTCAGTTTACCAATATCTTCTGTTCCGTACCCGCCGCCATATGCTCTATATCGAATTTTATTGAGGTAATCTAAAGCTGTTGTTGCATCTCCCCCTCCAGACCTCAGGTATGCTTCGGCATAAATAAGATACATTTCAGACAAACGGAAAACTGGAAAATCAACATCAGAAAAATTATCCTGTACATCTGAAGTAGGGCCACCGTCGGACCGGATGTTTTTGTATTTATTTACATGAAGACCATTGTTGAAATCGGCGAGGCTGTTAATTACAATCTGGTCGTCGGAAGTGCCGTATTTTGAAGTTGTAAACATTGCACGCTGATCGGTACTTCCAGAGCGGTCTAAAAATAAATTGGCCAATGCACTGGTTCCCCTGTATCCGTACCATCCACCACCGACCCCGTACTCGGCATGATCATCTCCGGCTGCACTATGAACAAAGAAAGTAGTGTTGCCATAAGACTGAGTACGCAAACCATCACAGTTAATTGCATAAATAAATTCGTCTTTACGTTTGTCATTGTCGGCCATAAATAATTCACCATAGTTAGGTTGAAGCTGATAGCCAGCTGCGATAACCTTTTGCGCATAAGTAAGTGCATCAGAATATCTTGCTGTACCCGTATAAACCGCAGCATTTAAATAGATGCGGGCAAGTAGTGCCCAGGCAGCTGCCTGATCAACCCTTCCATATTCAATAGTTTTGGCAGGCACGAGATCTGTATCGATTGCTTTAAGTTCACTTTCAATGAAATTAAACAAATCAGCCCTGCTTATTTCCTTAGGAAGGAATGTACCGATTCCATCCTCCTCTGTGATAAAAGTTGATTTGCCAAAAATGTCCATCATTACCCAGTAATTAAAAGCACGCAGGAAACGAACTTCAGCCCTCGACCTTTTGATATCCTCAGCATCTGTGCCAGTTATTCCACGTGATGCAACTTTTTCATCGGTTGATTCCCTTAAATATTCATTGCCGATTGTAATATTATAGATTGGTCTTGCATACATGCCGCGCAGAAAGGGATCGGAGCTGCTCCATTTCAAATTGTGAAAATCCTGAATCGTTTGATCATTCCAGGCAACCACCGCTTCATCGGTAGGCAGCTCTTCACAATTAAAAAACCCTCTTATAAATGGCGACTGAGATCCTTCATCAAGCCCCTGTATATCTGAACTACCGGCAGGTCCTGTATTTCCGGTACTAGCCAAACCACCATATATTTTAGCCAGTACATTTTTATATCCTGCAGCAGTTGAATACGCCGAAACCGGAGTAAGGTCGTTTTGCGGATAAAGGTCCAGCTTTTTTTCACAAGATGTGCCTGCAATAACCGCAACACATACAATGATCAAATTTCTAATTACTACACTTTTCATATCGTTATAATTTTTTTATTTACTAAAAATCGAGGCTAACACCCAATGAGTAAGTACGCGGACGTGGGTATATATTTCCGTCTACGCCAGAGTCACTTGCATTTTCCGGGTCAAGTCCCTTATACTTTGTAATTACAAAAACATTCTGAATACTTGCAGCAACTCTCATAGATGCTTTATTATTGAAAACTTTGCCCACAACATATCCGAAATTAATATTATCCAGTCTCAGGAATGATGCATTTTCAATATAATAATCAGATAAATATTGATTATTCTGGAATCCGGTTTCCAAGTAATTAACTGAAGCATTCCCAATAAAATTGATTGGATTTTTTATTGCCCTCAGAACCCCGCTGTTTGAATTATAGTTATTGTATAAATAATTACCAAAGTAACCATGGGCAGAAAGCCCGAGACTGAATTTTTTATAAGTAACCTGGGTGTTAATGCCCACCAATACATCAGGTGCTGGCTTTTTATAGTAGTAACGGTCATTTTCGTTAATTATCCCATCACGGTTAATATCTTCATACAGTCCCTCTATGGGGTTACCAATTTTGTCGTAGACCTGTTTGTAAACATTAAATGTATAGGGTGCATATCCAACAGCAAACTTTCCAATGTTGTTACCTGTACCGCCACCTATACCGCTTACATCGATACCTTTAAAATTGGGGTCTTGGTTCTGCAACAGGTTGGTAATTTTCGACTTTGTATACGTGTAATTAAATCCAAAATCCCAGGTGAAGTTTTCATTTCTTACAGGTGTTGTATTCAACGTAAATTCATACCCCTGTACCTCTACATTACCCACATTAATAGTAAGCAGGTTTACAAAATTAGCCCCGGGAGCAACAGGAACATTGCTTAGCAAATCCTTGGTTTTTTTGAAAAAATAATCTGCTGAACCTGATATTCTGTTTTTAAAAAATGAGAAGTCCAAACCCAGGTTTGAGGTTGTTGTAGTTTCCCATTTTAAGTTAGCATCGTACCCTTCTGGTCTAAGATAGCTGTAAAAAGTATTTCCAAATTGATACTGCGCTCCGGTATTCGTACTTGTTGAATATCTTGGCAGGTAATTATAATATCCAATGCCATCCTGTTGTCCGGTAATACCCCATCCCAAACGGAGCTTTAGGTCAGTTACAACATTGCTGTTTTTAAAGAATTCATCCCTTAATTTCCAGGCAGCCGCAAATGCGGGAAAGTAACCTACCCTATTAGCAGGGGAAAACTTAGAACTTGCATCCCTTCGTAACGATGCGGTGAAAAGGTATTTATTCGCAACAGTAAAATTTAATCTCGAAAAATAAGACTCTAAGCGATATTCTGGCTTGTCAGTTAGATACAATGGAGTGGAATTAGGTATAGTGTCCCCGTCTAAACCAAAAGATGCAAAGTTAGTGACCTCAGTTACAAAAGACTGGTAACTATGGCCTAACAGTAAATCAAACTTGCTGTTGATACTCTTTAAATCTTTTACATAAAGCAATGAGAAGTCGGCAAGAGTGTTTTTCTTCTTTTGTTCATAATGCGAACTAAACCCTTGAGTTTTATAATTGGTAGCAGCAATAGAATCTGTAATATCATCGCCGCTGCCGTTTGCATTATCAATGCCCACATTTACCAAAACATGAAGGTCTGGCAGAAAATGAAGTTTATAATCTAACTGCACATTTCCTATTAACCGGTTTACTTCTGACGTATTATTCCTCTGGTACAACAATCCAAGAGGGTTGCGGGTTGCCAGATCAATAGGTTTGCCATCAGTTTGTAACCATTCGAAATATCCGCCATACTTATTGTCGGCATAAACTGGTTTAGTGGGATCAAAGGACACGGCAGAACCAATTGCACCTTCATTTGCAAAACGATTATTTATCTTGCTCGCCTTTACGTTTAGGTTTACTGACAAATGATCATCGAAAAACTTTGGAGATAAGTTTAAGGCAGAGGATAAACGGTCAAATTTATTGGTCTTCAATACACCCTCTTGGTTTAGATATCCTACTGATAAACGAAAGGGTACATATTTTCCCAGGCTTCCGCTTGCACTAAGGTTATTGTCGTATGCACCTGCAGTTTGGTAAATTTCTTTTTGCCAATCCGTATTGGCGGTACCCAAAATATTTTTGTAGGTATTGAGGCCGGTTGTTATCGCGTCCGCTTCAACTATATCCCTCAACTGGCTGGCAGACAGTACACTTACCATGTCACCAACCAATGCTGCGGAAGCCTGCGTGTTGAAATTATATTTAATTTTTCCCTTTACTCCTTTTTTAGTAGTAATAATCAATACGCCGTTTGATGCCCTTGAGCCGTATAATGCTGTAGCTGATGCATCTTTAAGCACACTCATTGATTCAATATCATTAGGGTTTATAGTACTTAAATAATTGCCGGTACCTGCTATTCCATTACTTTCTACCGGCACACCGTCTATCACAATCAACGGGTCGTTGCTTGCATTTAAAGACGCACCACCACGTATACGTATTTTACTGCCACCGCCAGCAGAACCGCCTCCGGAGGTAACCTGCAAACCTGCTACTTTACCCTGCAATAATTGCTCAGAAGACGCAATGTTTCCCTTTTGAAAATCCTTGGCAGAAATAGAAGTTACAGAACCGGTAAGATCACTTTTCTTACGTGTACCGTATGCAACTACCACTACATCGTTCAATGTAGAACTTGTTGGCGCCAGCACCACTGAAATATCACCGCCGGTAATCGCAACTTCTTGCTGGGCATAGCCAACAAAAGAAATTATCAATGTCTTCGACGACGAAGAAACATTCAATTTAAAAAAACCATCAACATTGGTAGTTGTGCCGGTTTTGGTGCCTTTTATGGCTATGTTGGCACCGGCTATTGGTTTCCCGTCCTTAGCATCGGTAACCTTTCCGGCTACAACCTTATCCTGAGCTAAGGCTGACATGCTCAATAGCACCAGCGGAAGCACAAGCATCATAAACAATCGTTTCAGCATCATAATAAAAAATTTACTGGTTTGTATGTAGATTTAAAGGTGATAAACCAATTTTAGAAAATAAAAAACAACAGAAATTGTGAAAATGTTTATAAATATTTTACAATAGCTAAATAAAAAAAATGCTTTGTGTTGCCGGAAAACAACTGAACTAAGGCAGCAGGAGACATATAATTAGGCAGAGAGCAGTTAATTCCCATTATGCAGCAATTCGTAGTTTTTAATTTTTAAGGTGTAATTTTTACACATTAAAAAGCAAATATGTGTATTTTTTACACAACGCAAAAAAAAATTTTTTGCGAAAATCTTTTTGCTTATCAAATTGTTTGATTTTTTTGACGTAAAAAGGGGCAAAAAATTCACAAACACAGAAAATAAACAGACAAAAAACTTATCAAATTCGCTGCAACATTGCTTTGCAATTGCTTAAAACATTTTAAATCAGCGATGTGGAGGCAGAATGGAATACTTTAATAAAACTGCGATTTTATTGGCCAGGGGCCATAACAAACATTGAGCTTTCGTTGCGTCGCACTCTTTTACTTTGGGAACTTTAGGCGTCAAGCCCCTGCGTTGCAAAGTTGATGAGTTATGCGTGAAGTGGTATTTTAAAACCCATGAACTTTGGAACTTGTAAACTGATGAATGATATTCTTTAGTACAAGAGTGCGACGCAACGGAAGCTAAACAATTGGAGTGTAGCCTGGCCCATAAATTATTTTTTTTGCTAACCTATAGCGATAGTGTGCTTCGCAAACTGTTTATGATAAACGGTTCCGTAGCTTATTAACGATTTTTAAACCACTTTTTATAAAAAGGGAGATTGCCAGTTTTACTATTGCTGTAATAGCTGTAATTATTGGATAAGCCATAACCGTAGCCATAACCATAGCCGTAATTATTTTTCATTTTAACGCCATTAATTACTACGTTAAGATTTTTGATCTTGTTATTGTTAATGATCTCCTGCAGCAGGTTTAGCTGCTCCTTAAAAGTATAGCCCTGGCGTACAATGTAAATACTGGCATCAGCATATTTTGAGAGTAACTGAGCATCTGTAACAAGGCCTACGGGTGGTGTATCGAAAATAATATAGTCGAAGCGTTTTTTTAGTTCTGTCATTAAAAAATTAACCCGTTTGTTAAGGATAAGCTCTGCCGGATTGGGGGGAATAATACCAGCCCCAATAAGGGAAAAATTTTCGTGTACGCCTGAAGATATAAGCACATCATCTATATTCAGCTGGTTAACAATAAAGTTAGAAAGTCCCTGCGGCTGGTCTATGCCGAGAGAAGACAAGACTTTTGGCATACGTAAGTCAAACTCGAGCAAAACAACTGTTTTGCCACTCATAGCCAATGCCGTAGCAAGGTTCATGGCAATAAAAGATTTTCCTTCACTACTCATACTAGAAGTTATCAAAAGTGTACGTGTTTCGTCTTCTGCTTTATCTGCAATAATAAAGTCGAGGTTTGTTCTCAATATTCTAAACTGCTCGGCAATAGCGGATCTTGACTCTTTTTCAAATACTATTTTTTTACCTTCAGCTGCCTGGCTTATTTCGCCTAACACAGGAGCAGTAGTACTTTCAGTAACATCCTTACGTGTGTTGATCCGGTTGTTAAGAAGATATTTGAAATAAATAAAAATGGTTGGCAGCGCTAAACCCGCAAAAATAAATAAGCCATAAATCAGCATTTTGTTTGGGGCATAGGGAATGGATTCGTGATAAGGTGTGTCAACAATCCTTACGGGTGCAAGGTTTGCCGTTTTCCCAATCTCGGTTTCTTCGCGTTGTTTTAAAAGAAAAATATAAATCTCCTGCTTAATGGTTTGCTGCCTGGAGTATTCAAGAAATTGTCTTTCTGTGGCGGGAACTTCTTTTATCTGCCTGTCGAAAGTTTTAAGGTTATCTTTTAAATTATTAATCGTTATAACCAGGTTCTTCTTTATTAACGCTACGCTGTTAATTAGGTCGGTGCGTACTCTTGCAATTTGAGCATCCAGGGTTTGTACGGAAGGGTTATCATTTGTCGTGAAAGCTGCCTGCCTTTCTCTTTCTAACTGCAGCGCATTATAGGTGTTTAACAGATTACTGAAATTAGGGTCTGACTGAATGGAAAGATTGGTTGGCACTACACGTTTATTTGTACTTTCATCTTTCAAATAATCATCCAGTGCATTGGAAATTTCGAACTCGGTCTGTTGTACTGCAAGGTTTTTTAAATAGTCACTCGTATTGGTAACCAGGAGTTGAGACTCGGTAGTAAGGTCGGTAAGTTTATTTGCCTGCTTAAAATTCTGTATTTGTTTCTCGATGCTGTTGAGCTCATCACTAACCAGAAAAAGCCTGTTATTAATAAATGCAATAGTGCTGTCGGCCACCCTGTTTTTATCTTCAATATTTAACAGTATGTAAGTGTCTATGAGCTTCGTAAGCATGTCAACCCCTCTTTTTGGGAGCGGCTCCTCATTGAGGGTAAGTGAAATAGTTGCCGCCTTAGAATTAGTGTTGACGATACCGAGGTTTGCCTGGTAATTTGTTATTGCCTGTTCGTAAGAAATTATGTTTACAGAGTAAGACTGCAGCAGCGTATCTCCCGGGTTAGCCAAAGGTTTTGGCAGTATGGTAAACACGCAGCCGTTAAGGCGTATTTGTCCACCAAAAGGTATCGAAAAATTGCTTTTTGCATCTGTAATTTCAAATGAATTACCACTTAGCCTTACCTGAAAATTAATTGGAAAGCTTAATGGAATAGAAGACAAAGAGTCGATTTTAATTTTAAAAGGGGATCTGGATTCCGGAATTTCATTGGATTTGATACGCGCTGCGCCAAAATATCTAACGTTTAACTGCAGGCTGCGCACAATGTTTTCCATAAGCGAATGCGATTCCAGTATGGCCATTTCATTGTCTACACTGTTCGAAAGATTACTGAGCCCGAGATCACTTAGCATGGAGCTTTCGTCTAGCAGGGAAGAAGTAGACGAGTTTGATGATTGTGAATTTTCAACAAGCAGTGATGCATGTATTTTATACATGGGTGTCGCAAAATACATGTACGTAAAAGCAAGGGTAAAAGCAATAATTAAAGAAATAAAGAACCAGTGCCAATTTGAAAATAGTGCGAAAATTGTTTTTTTCAGATCAAGATTCGATTCTGTTTCATCCTGCTTTGCCTGCATCCGGGTGCTATTGGTTTCCATCAACTATTACTGAATTATTAATAATACTTTTCTTAAAATTCCCGCAAATGTATTGCTTTATATTTTGTAGGGTTTTATAAGCTATAATTTTATGTTCACTTTTACAACGATGGTGTAATTGCATAAGCATTCCAAACCTGTTAAGTTTGTTTTCGGGCTGAAGCAAATAACCCAAAAATTTACCTGCCGGGGGTAGGTAAGCGACTTTGAATGTTGCCCAAACAAAATTTAGAAGATGACGCGTGCAATGCAAGTAAAGCTTAATAATATGACTATAGCCTGGCTCAAAAAATTTAACCCACTTTGTACCCGTTGCTACGTGTAATTTTAAGTTAGTTTTAGGATTTGAAAATTCCATAATTCAAACAATAGCTATGTACAGTTGCTGGTAATTTAATATCGCCGAATAATTAGCATGGTTTATGCGATTGTAGCATTGTAAACCGAAAAGACAAACAGATATTTGTTCTATTTGCATAAATCAGCTGTTTAAAAATTAAAAACACCTATGAAAGTTTTACAAAAAAATACGCTTGCCTGCCTGCTGATATGCATGTATATACTGGTACTCCCTTGCTGTTACGCTCAAAAACAAGCACTAACAGATGTAAGTAAAAAAGGCATTGTGCCGGGTACCAATGCTGATATAACACCACAGTTACAGGATATTATTAACAAAGCCGAACCTGGCTCTGTAATTTATTTGCCCGGCGGAAAGTATATGATGGATGGCCCGGTTAATATAAAAACAAATAATATTACGCTGAAAGGAGACACCAATACCGTACTTGTTTTTACAAACAAAACCGACTATTATAAACAGTATAACCAGCGGGTTGGTATGATCAATATTGGGGCAAATAATATTGTTATTGAAAATTTATACCTCGATCAAAACTTTCGCGGTTCGGGCCGCAAATGTGGCGATATGCCGCTTATCGCCGGCATACTCTCCGGCTGTTCCTATTTAGGTAAATCAATAAAAACAAACAATAATACTATCCGCAATTGTACGGTTTATGATTATTACGGGGATGCCATTTCTGTTTTCCATGCTTCCACCACCAACTATACGGTTACTAACTGTCACTTGGTTTCCTCCTTCATTGCCGGCAACTGGAATACATGTGCACACAAAGGCGAACAGGGTATAAGCGTTGCTTCCGGCAGTGGTATAAGAATTACGGGCAATAGTATAGAAGGAGCTTTAGACGATGCCATTGCAACCCACGGCAACTGCGTTGATGTAACCATAAGCAATAACACCGTATCTACCATACGTGGAAGAATATTAATAGACGGCGTCACTAACGGAACAATAAAAAATAACACGATTGAATATCTTAGAAACGGCTGGGCAGCCATAATGCTCACCATGTCTCCCGACACAAAAAAGCCTTCTGCAAGCAGTAACTTACAGGTGGAAGACAATACCATTCACATACACAAGGGCGTAACCGTAGCTGCAGCCATCATGTTATATGCACCGGGAACAAATGTTATCATTAAAGGCAATACCATAAATGCAGACGATCCTCAAAGTGCTGCCGGTATTCAACTGGCCGAGCGGCTTATTAACAAAACCACTAAAACATATTATTTTGGCGATAAGCTAACCATAACCAACAACAACATAAATAATTTTAACTCCGGTATAAAATTCAATATTACCGGCAAGGTAAAGGAGCCCGGCGTAGATATAACCGATAACAACATAACCAACCACAAAGAAAAAATTACCCGCGAAACCAGCCCTTTTATTTTAAAACTGCAGGACAATACTGAAAACAATTAAAAAGGTTTTTAAAATTATGGGCCCGGCTGTAGAACAAATAGGAAGCTTTACTTGCGTCGCACTCTTGTACTGTAAAACTTAATGCAGCTTTTACCAAAACGTAGATGGAAGCGAAAGTTGTACTTGCTGCCAAAGATTCAACTGCTTGCCAACACGCGTACCTTTATTAATCCCTAATACAATTCTCGCTTTAAAATAGCTTGGCACTTTATATACACAAGAAAATAGGCTTACCCCTAATAAAGCAACTTTCTATTTATGTGAAAAATCACATCGGTTTATGTAAAAAATCACATTTTTTATTTCGAGTAACTACGGTAACTATGCATTTGTGTTAAATAGCAAACAAATCATGTACACCCTTAAAGGTAAACCGGGAACCAAAAAATTCAAAGAAAGTATTTGTTGTACTTACACAGATCCACCATAGGTTTTATGGTAACTTTATAATCCTAAAAATCAGGCGACTTCTACTATTCGTATCATCAACTCCTTTTCAATTTGAAAAATTGGTATAATGAGAATAATATTATTATCCTTTCTATTTAGTTAAACTTTTGCATCTTGCAGGCGCAAACACCCGCGGTAGTGGCAGATAGTACACCCGCAAAATGCAGGTGGGATTTAACAGTTCCCATTTATGATACGTTCTACATACAGGACTCGGTATCATATGCTAAAGCGCATATCCCATCAAGTTTCTTTGATGGTACGTATGCAGGGGATTCTAACAGTACCTGCCATCCCTCCAGCAGTTGCACCAGTTCAGACTCTTCTGCATTAATGTACGATGTATATTACCCAGATTATTCTTATAACAGCTTAAAACTACCCTGTGTAATCCTGCTACATGCAGGTGGTTTCCAGGAATGTAGCACCCTGCAGTTACCTGAAATTACCAAAATATGCCAGGAGTTTGCAAAGCGGGGGTTTATAACTTTTAATGTAGAATACCGAAGAGGTTCAATTCCGGATTTAAAGGGGAATTTTGAAAGCGTGCAGGCCGCATTAGCGCAATACCGTGCTTATCAGGATGCACGTGGGGCGATAAAA
>JBBRDW010000113.1:0-14680 GCA_038203525.1 Chitinophagales bacterium
ACCCATTGGCGGAGTTATTTTTTTTAAAATTTGGGACAAAAGATGAAGTGCAGTTGTCTTAGTTAGTGACTAAACTTTCTAAAATAACATGCACAACATCCGGACAAATTTCATCAAAATACTTGAGGTTATAAAAGATATTGTTGGAGATGAAATAAATGAAAAAGGTAACTACCTAAGGCGTGGTACCAGACCAAAATTCTCTGATATAGAAGTGATCGCATTAAGCCTTACAGCAGAATGCTTAAGTATCGATAGTGAGAATCACTTGTTTTCAAAATTGAATAAAGAGTATTTGAATGATTTTGAAAATTTGATTAGCAGGCGACAATATAATGATCGCAGAAAGCTATTGTTTGAAAAAACTGAAACCGTCCGAAAGTCAATGGCAGAGCGTATTAATAAACAGGCAGATATTTTTGCAATCGACTCAATGCCATTAGAAATCTGCAAAATATCAAGAGAGCAGAGAAACAAAATGGGAAAAGAATCTGAACATCATTCACCCGATAAAGGCTATTGTGCATCACAGAAAAAATATTTCTATGGCTATAAATTACACAGTGTTTGTTCAGCTGCCGGAGTGATACAATCATTGGATTTAACCAAGGCAAGTGTACACGATGTACACTACCTGAAAGACGTAAAAGAATTGTTTAGTAATTGCATGATCATAGGCGACAAAGGGTACATCGGCAGGCAACATCAGATCAACCTGTTTGAAACAGCAGGTATTGAACTTGAAGTGCCATTAAGAAGCAATCAGAAAGAACAAAAGCCAACAATGTGGATTCTAAAAAAAGTTAGAAAGAGAATTGAAACGGTTTTTTCTCAGTTGTGTGACCAGTTTATGATGCAAAGAAATTACGCCAAATCCTTTACTGGCTTTAGATGCAGAGTATTATCCAAGGTAACTGGATTAACAGTTCTACAGTTCTTAAACAAATTTATATACAACAAGCCGGTCGGTAGAGTGAAGCATACCCTTGCAGATTAACTCCGCCAACGGGTTATACATTATTAAAAGGTATAAAAAAAGTTACAGGGGAAATGGCACTTATATTTACCTGTTATAATCTAAGACGAGCTGTTACTATCATGGGGGTAGTGGGCCTAATCAGTAAAATCAAGGAAAGAAAAATGATCAAAGCCGTATAAAAGCGGAGGAAAGAAGAAAAAATAATGCTTATTGATGCTGTAAGCCCATATTCATGTTGAGAGAAAAAAATCGATGCCATAAAAAATAAAAATTTAATTGGCTATAACAGCTATTGTGGAGCATATTAGCAAACAACGAAACTCCTCAATTTAGTTTTTTTACGGTCTGGCACTCTTGTACGTTCGGAATATCTGTCAGCATGGTGCAGTCCTTTTTAATATTGCACAAAACTATCATGCGAAAAACGTAAAACAACCAATTTAAACCTACACAAGCAGGCTCCCTTTCGGGTTCATCCTTTTAATGGAAAAAATGGTTTAAAAAACCATTAATAAAGTGTACGGAATATACCTCTCGTGCATTACCCGTTGTAGCAAAAACTACTATTTAAAAATACTTTTTCATTTTTTATCATCAGCACCGGAACAATTCCCAAAAGCTTTCCCAACTAATTGGGAGCTTCCCAAAATACCGTGAAAAAAAACAAAGCTAATGTTATCTTTTACAAAGCCGATAATTGCTAAAACCCTTTGCAGTAAATAGTTTAAGAAGATTTTGACTGTCTGCAAAAAATTTGGCACGTCGTTAGAATTGCACATACTGCTTTATAAAATCAAAACTAAAAAAATGAACCGGCAGATAACCCAAAAAAATTTTAAAAACGAAGTGATGCAAAAATCGGGATTAATCATTGTTGAATTTTATGCCCATTGGAGCGGCACCTGCCAGATGATGATGCCGGTATATAACCAGCTGGCGGTTTTTTACAGCAGTGCCGCCGGTTTTTACTCTGTTGATGTTTACAACAGCCCGGAACTTAAAGCACAGTTTGGCGTAACGGAACTGCCTGCAATATTATTTTTCAGGAATGGCAACCTGGTAGATTATTTGGCTGGTGCTGTTTCGAAGAACGCCTTTATAACAAAAATAGAAAATCTAATAACAGGCATATAGAAATCAAAACAGCGTTAATCAGCAAAAGAAAAAGCTATCAATGATGCATACCGAAATTTAGTACATGCATCTTAAGCAACACCTGCTCACTACAGGCATAGATGAAGCGCAAACCCTGGCGCTTTGCGAAAAAACAAAAATCAGGACCGTAAAGAAAGGCGAAAGTATTTACCTCGAAGATGATTTTAGAAGCCGCATCTACCTGGTGGTGAAAGGAAAAATTAAGATTAGCCAAATAGACGACCGTGGCGATGAACTCATTCAGGAAATACTTGGCGCTGATGAAGTTTTTGGTGATGTATCACTTGATGGAAGTATATCAGAAGATGAATTTGCTGAAGCTATCACGGATAATTGTGTCGTATGCTCTATCAACTCCGCCGATTTTAAAACAAGCATACAGCAGAATCCATTGCTTGCAATGAATTACGCAGCACAGGTAAGCTTCAAATACCGCCGGCTCGAAAGCAGGCACTACAACCTGGTGTTTAAAGACGCTAAAGGAACGCCTATCAGTTTCTTTTAAGATTGAGCAACCCGTGAAAGCGACCGCCATGGAGACAGTATTGTGTTGACCAATTATTTAACACACAATGGTATTGCCTGCATCATTTCCACCTCACGTCAAAGCGTTACAACACTGTTGAATGAGTTGCGTGATACCGGTTTGCTTTTTTACAACCGTAAGCGCGTTGAAATAAACTACCGGTAATGATGAACTGATACCACTTTTAAGCAGTAATACAAATGATTGTTCCTGTAAAAAACTGTTTTGCAGCCCTGCGGGATTTTCGGGTTCCTGTTAAATAATTGTTCAAAAACGCTTGCTTAATTTGTTATCGCTGGATATAAATCAATTTTGAAATATGCGATCTGTTACATTGTTTTTTAAAATACACCAGGCATACCACCTGAATAGTTTTCCAGTGAAAGACATAAGTGTGCAACATTCCTATTTTGATTTGGAAGCCACCAGGAATGCTTTGGATGCTGCTGCTGATAATTGCTATCTGCCTGCAAATGAAATTTTACTGGAGCAGTTAAAAAAGTATGGGGGAAAATTCAAGATTTGTTTTTCCATCAGCGGTGTTACATTGGAGATGATGGAGCAGTTTCGCCCTGATGTACTTAGGTCTTTCCGGGAACTGGTGAGAACAGGATACGTGGAAATGCTGGCCGAAACCTATTACAATTCTTTGAGCTGGCTGCACAGCAAAAAGGAATTTGAAAGCCAGTTGGAAAAACATACTGCAATTGTAAAACGACTTCTTGGAACCGTGCCCGTAGTATTTAGAAATACAGAACTGATCTATAACAATGAGCTGGCAAAATTTATTTCAGGGCTTGGTTATAATGGAATTTTGTGCGAAGGCCTGCAGCGGATATTGAAGGGACGCAGCCCCAACATTGTCTACAAAGCACCGGATAACGGAAACTTCGGAATCTTACTCCGTAATGTGAACCTTTCTGATGATATAGCTTTTCGATTTGATGATGCAGGATGGGATGAACATCCGCTGATGGCAGATAAGTTTGCCCAATGGATTCACGAGCATAATGAGGAAGGAAGCAATATCAATTTATTCATGGATTATGAAACGTTTGGTACCCATAAAAAGGAATCCACCGGCATCCTAGAATTTTTAAAGGCCTTACCTGCTGAAGTGCTTGCAAATTCGTTATTTTCCTTTACCACTCCATCAGAAGTTTTAGATAATAATTATCCAAAAGGTATTTATGATGTACCGCAGACGATTTCATGGGAAGACAAATCCGCTGACAATTGTGTTTACTGTGAAAACATGGAACAGAACAACACACTGAGAAAAATTTACAGCCTTAGCAATTGTGTTAAAGCTGCAGAAAGTGAAAACGTGCTTGATACCTGGGGCAGGCTGCAGGCAGCGGATTATTTTTATTACATGCACGAGGGTAAAAAAAGTTTAATGCCGAACAGCCCCTACCTGTCTACCGAAAATCCATACAGCAATTACCTAAACATACTTACCGATTTTGAGGTGACGTTAATAAAATATAACCTGGAGAAATATAAAAATCAACATTCAGAATTACATTTTAACTAAATAATAATCAATGGAGCAAAAAAGAAAATTAGAAGGTCAGGTAGCCATCATTACCGGTGCAAGCAGCGGTATCGGCTCAGGCTGTGCCATAGAAATGGCAAAAGCAGGAGCAACGGTAATTGTAAATTATCCCATACCACAGGGTAAGGACATGGCCGATAAAGTGGTAGCTGAAATTACTGCTGAAGGCGGCAAAGCTGTATCTTACAAATGCGATGTAAGTAAAGAAGAGGAAGTAAAGCAAATGTTTGCTGATACCATTCAACAATTTGGCACTGTAGATATTTTAATTAATAATGCCGGTTTGCAAAAAGATGCACCGTTTACAGAGATGACATTGGACCAATGGAATTTTGTATTGGGTGTAAACTTAACCGGTCAGTTCCTTTGTGCAAGAGAAGCGATAAAAGAATTTTTGCGCAGGGGCGATGATGGAAAATCAAAAAGCATCGGTAAAATTATTTGTATGAGTAGCGTGCATGAAGTAATTCCCTGGGCAGGGCATGCTAACTATGCAGCCAGCAAAGGTGGCGTAATGCTGATGATGAAAACGATCGCTCAGGAATTTGCGCCAAAGAAAATTCGAATTAACTCTATTGCGCCAGGTGCTATTGCAACACCTATCAACCATGATGCATGGGATACACAGGCGCATCTGCAGGAATTATTAAGACTCATTCCGCAAAAGAGAGTGGGGCAGGTGGAAGATATTGGTAAAGCGGCGGTGTGGTTAAGCAGTGATGACAGTGATTATGTAAATGGAACTACCTTGTTTGTGGATGGTGGCATGACGTTGTATCCGGGGTTTAAAGATAATGGATAAAAGTTCCTCCGCACCATAATGC
The DNA here is from genome assembly GCA_038203525.1 of Chitinophagales bacterium. Taxonomy (GTDB): domain Bacteria; phylum Bacteroidota; class Bacteroidia; order Chitinophagales; family Chitinophagaceae; genus Limnovirga. The sequence goes on from JBBRDW010000113.1 coordinate 5,043, forward strand.
GGAAACGTATAACAGCGTAATTATTATATTAGTGCTTATATATTTTGAAAGAATATTTTGAGCCAGGCTGAAGCATAATAATTGAACATCGTTGCGTCGCACTCTTGTACTTTCTGTCTTTAGCTCATCATGGTTCCAAACGTACAAGTGAGTGACACAACGAAGACGCCATGAAAAAATAATGCCGGTCAAATAAAAAAACAAAACCAATGAACGCAGAACAAAAAAGACTAACCGATAATAAATGGAAACGCTGGGGCCCCTACTTAAGTGAACGCCAATGGGGTACGGTGAGAGAAGATTACAGTGAGCATGGCGAAGCATGGGATTATTTTCCGCATGACCATGCCCGTAGCCGTGTGTACCGCTGGGGCGAAGATGGATTGGCAGGCATCAGCGACGAGCAGCAGCATATTTGTTTTGCGCTTGCATTATGGAATGGAAAAGACCCGATTTTAAAAGAGCGTATGTTTGGCTTAACCGGAAATGAAGGCAATCATGGTGAAGATGTGAAGGAGTTGTATTATTACCTGGATAGTACGCCTACGCACAGTTACATGAAACATTTGTACAAGTATCCGCAGGCAGAATATCCTTATGCGGATTTGTTGAAAGTAAACCGCAACAGAAATAAATTTGAAAAAGAATATGAGTTATTGGATACCGGCTTGTTTAACGACAATAAATATTTTGATGTTTTTACAGAGTATGCGAAGAATGATACGGAGGATATTTTAATACGCATCACCATTCACAACCGTGGTAACGATGCAGCGTATATTGCTGCATTGCCAACACTGTGGATGCGTAACCTGTGGAGTTTTGGTTTGATGCATGAAAAACCAAAAATTATTTTGAAGAATGGTGGCGAAGGATATGGTCATGCAAAGGCCGACCATTACTGGGAAGGTGATTATCATTTTTATTTTGAAAAACCGGTTCGTACTTTATTTACAGAAAATGAAACCAATACAGAAAAACTGTATGGCCAGCCCAATAAAACACCTTATGTAAAAGATGCATTTCATACAGCAGTAAAAGAAAATCGTTTCGACTGGTTATTAGAAAAGAAGGAAGGAACAAAAGTTGCTCCGATGTATGAATATACTATTGAAGGCTATTCATCTGTTGTTATCAAACTTCGTTTAAGCAAACATTATATTGATAAAGCGCCTTTTGATGTTTCGTTTGATGAAATATTTGAAAGCCGTATTAAAGAAGCCGATGATTTTTTTGCGGATGCAACAACTGCAACTGATAAAGAAAACATCGCTATACAACGTCAGGCATTTGCCGGTATGTTCTGGAGCAAACAATATTATAATATCGATATTCCCCGCTGGTTAAATGGCGACCCCGGACAACCTGCACCGCCGGAAGCCAGAAAAAAGGGACGTAATCATCAATGGCTTTCGCTCAATAATGAAGACATAATTTCTATGCCCGATAAATGGGAATATCCCTGGTATGCCGCATGGGATTTGGCTTTTCATTGTGTGCCACTAAGTATGGTGGACGCAGAATTTGCAAAGAGTCAGTTGATTTTATTTTTACGTGAATGGTATATGCATCCTAACGGACAGTTACCTGCATACGAATGGAGTTTTGGCGATGTAAATCCGCCGGTGCATGCATGGAGTTGTTTGCAGGTGTATAAAATTGATAAAGAAAAAACAGGTGTGGCAGATGTAAAATTTTTAGAAAGGGTTTTTCAAAAATTGCTTATCAATTTTACGTGGTGGGTTAACCGTAAAGATGCAAAAGGCAATAATGTTTTTGAAGGAGGGTTTTTGGGATTAGACAATATTGGTGTGTTCGACAGGAGCAATACCATTCCCGGTGGAGGAATTTTAGAACAGGCCGATGGTACATCCTGGATGGCGATGTATTGTTTGAACATGCTGGGGATGGCGCTGGAGATTTCGCAACACAATCCTGCGTATGAAGATGTAACTACAAAATTCTTTGAACACTTTGTTTACATCGCCGAAAGTTTAAACCGTATTGGCGAAAATTGGACAGGCAGTTGGGACAGTGAAGAAGGTTTTTTCTATGACGTGCTCTCCATGCCCGATGGAAGATTTATTCCGCTGAAGGTTCGTTCGCTGGTTGGTTTATCTACTTTGTTTGGTGTGTTTGTTTTGAAAAAAGAATTGCTAACAAAGGTTCCGGATTTTTATAACCGCTTAAAATGGTTCCAGAAATATCGGGAAAAAAATAAACAATATTTAGTGGTGGAAGAACTTAATGAACATGATGATATTTTATTATCACTTGTACCAAGAGAGCGTTTGGAAAAATTATTAAAAGCATTACTTGATGAAAAAGAATTTTTAAGTAAGGGCGGTATCCGTTCTATTTCAAAAATTCATGAGCATGGTTACAATGTAAATATTGATGGAGAAAATTTTGGGCTTGATTATCAGCCGGGCGAAGGAACCAGTGCGCTTTTTGGTGGCAACAGCAACTGGCGTGGTCCGGTGTGGATGCCGATGAATTATCTGCTCATTCAATCTTTGCAAAAATATTGTGATTATTATAAAGGTGATTGTAAGGTTGATTTCCCTACCGGTTCAGCAAATAATATTACACTTACAGAAGTGGCAAATGAAATATCCAAACGTTTAATTGGAGTTTTTAAAAAGGAAGAAAATGGCAACCGCCCCGTGAATGATAATTATGAAATGTATAATAGCGACGAGCATTTTAAAGAATTGATTTTGTTCTACGAATATTTTCATGGCGATACTGCAAGAGGAGTGGGTGCATCGCATCAAACAGGATGGACGGGTGTAGTGGCAGAGATGATAAATAATGTGAGCAATTTTGAAAATATGCAAAAGAAAGTTATTGAACCGGCTTTAGAATAAACATTAGGCTTCTGTTGTGTCACTCACTTGTACGTTCAATAATTCTATTCAGCAATTTTGAACCACAAAGACACTAAGACAGAAAGGAACACAAAGAATTCTTTGTGTAACTCCGTCACTCTGCGACTTTGTGATTCAAAAAAAGCAATATGAAACTTAAAAAGGATAAAGCTGTTCTCCAGAACTTTAAAGATGCCACCCAATACGAATGGCTGGAAACAAACGGTCTCGGCGGATGGAGCAGTTCATCTATCATTGGTGCACATACCAGAAGGTATCATGGATTATTTGTAGCTGCAACCAATCCACCGGCAGAAAGAACAGTGTTGTTGTCTAAGCTGGATGAAACGATTGTTGTTGATGGCTACAGAGCAGAGCTTGGTTGTAATTTGTATAATGGCGATGTGATTTTCCCCAGCGGTCATCACTATTTAGAGAGTTTCACCAAAGAGTTTTTTCCCCAATGGATTTATAAAGCGGATGGCATCCAACTAAAGAAATCCATTGCAATGATTTATGGAGAGAATACAGTGGTTGTTATTTACGATGTATTGAAAGCACCATCATCATTTACATTGGAATTATTGCCGTTGATGGCAGGAAGATTTTATCATTCCTTACAACATGCCGGAGAACAAATGCATTGGGATGTTGAATTTAATAACGGTATATTTCACAATAAGCCCGATGGAAATTTGAATGTATATATTAACGTACCTGGCTCATCTTATCACCATACACCAAGGTGGTTTAACAATTTTAAATACAATGTGGAAGAATACCGTGGGCTTGATTTTACAGAAGACTTATTTAATCATGGAATATTCTCAGTTGAATTAAAAGAAGGCGATTCTTTAGGTATAATCATCTCTACTGAAAACCCTGCAGGAAGAGATGCACATGAGTTATTTCAAAGAGAAGAAAAGCGAAAAAAAGATTTACTGAAAGAACAACCTGATGATGAAACCATCCAGCAATTGGTTTTAGCTGCCGACCAATTTATAGTTAAAAGGACTATAAAGTCAGCGGGGTCTGAGGGCTCCCCCTTTGGGGGAGATTTAGAGGGGGCTACTGTTATCGCCGGATATCATTGGTTCACCGATTGGGGCCGTGACACCATGATATCCTTACCTGGCTTAACATTAAGCACCGGACGATTCGATGATGCAAAGAAAATCATTGCAGCCTTTGCAAAAAGTGTAAGCATGGGTATGTTGCCCAACCGTTTCCAGGATAACAACGAACCGCCTGAATACAATAATGTAGATGCCACACTCTGGTATTTCATTGCCATCAAAAAATATTTAGATGTAACAGGTGATGCGGCTTTTGTGCTGAAAGAAATTCTTCCGGTATTGAAAGATGTTATTGACTGGCATTACAAAGGAACCAGATATAATATCCATGCAACTGAAGATGGTTTATTGTATAGTGGCGAACAAGGTCAGCAGTTAACATGGATGGATGCAAGGATTGGTGATTGGGTGGTTACGCCACGTATGGGTAAACCAGTGGAGATACAGGCATTATGGTATAATACCCTTTGCATTTACAGTGAGCTTTTGAAACTGAATAAAGAAAATAAAAGTGCAAAAGAATTTTCTGCAAAAGCAGAACAAGCAAAACAATCATTCAATCAATTGTTCTGGTTTGAAAATGGAAAGTATCTGTATGATGTAATTGATGAAAACGGCAACGCCGATAGTTCATTAAGGCCCAATCAACTTTTTGCCATCAGCCTGCCATTTGCATTGATTGATGATATGAAAAAAGCAAATGCAATTTTAAAGGTTGTGGAAGAAAATTTATATATGCCAGTTGGTTTACGAACCTTGCCTGTAACAGACGAGCGCTATATAAAAACTTATGTCGGCGACCAATGCCACCGGGATTCTTCCTATCACCAGGGAACAGTGTGGAGCTGGTTGCTGGGTGCTTATGTGGATGCTATTATAAAAGTAAAAGGCACAAAGGCGAATGCGCAGGCGAAAAAAGTAATTACTGCTTTCAATTCTCATCTCAACGAAGGTTGCATTGGTTCGGTATCAGAAATATTTGATGCTGATGCTCCCCATCATCCCAGAGGTTGTGTAGCACAGGCATGGGGTGTAGCGGAAGTACTAAGAGTGATAAAGGAATATGATTTAGTAGTGAGGTATCCAACAACCAAAAAACTAAAAGAGGTAAAAATTTAGTTCAAAGGCGATGAAAAAAAATACTTGAGTAAGCTGTGCCGTAATAGGTTACAAGGAGCCGTTCATTCCCGAATCTTCGTGCAGTCTCTAGCACAAAATATTGGATGTCAGTGTAAAATTGTATTGACTGATTTGCACTTCTAACTAAAAGAAGCGGGTATTTCTAATTTTCGCTTCGGTAAAAGTCCAATAGAATTACAGAATGTACAAGAGTGCGACGCAACAGAATTTTAATAGTAGTAATACAGTTTGGCTCCTAAAAATACCAACGAAAATTTGAGATAAACCCCTTACAGCACCAATTAAGAAGTACGTTAAAATGCAATCTGGAACAGTGTTTTAAGAAAAAAAACATTGCAAACGAAAATAATTTCAGTTTATTCTGTCTGGCAATATTTTAAACAAAACAAATTTAAAAGGTATTCTGCTACAAGTACTTCTTTGTAGGCCCGCATTAAGAAATGCTAAACGATGGTGCACATCAGCAGTTTCACCGATGTAATATTTGCCATCTTTCTGGCTTTTAAGTATATAAACATAATGAGCCATAATGTTATTAAAAAAAGCCCTGAATTTTCAGAGCTTTTTTGTTCAGTCGGGAAGACAGGATTCGAACCTGCGACCCCCTGGTCCCAAACCAGGTGCGCTACCGGCCTGCGCTACTTCCCGAACTTTTAATCAGGGGTGCAAAAGTAAGGGATTGCTTTATACAACACAAGCAAATAGATGTTTTTTCTTTAACCTCATAAAAAAGCCATTAAACAACTTCTTTTACTATATCAGCAATTACCCTGGCTTTACCAAGTGTATAATAATGCAAAACCGGTATGCCAAAAGCCTTTAATTCCTTGCTTTGCCTTACAAGCCATTCTATACCTACTTTTTCGCAATCCTCGTCGGTCTTGCATTTTATTATTTCGTTCGATAGTTCTGTTGGTATATCAACATGAAAAATTCTTGGTAATACAGAAAGTTGTTTTTTGGTGGAAATAGGTTTTAACCCTGGTATAATAGGCACATCGATACCATTTTCCCGGCAGGCTTTTACAAAGTCGAAAAATTTCTGGTTATCAAAAAACATTTGCGTCATAATGTATTCCGCACCTGCATTCACTTTGTCTTTCAGGTACTGCAGGTCAATTTCAAGGTTTGGTGCTTCAAAATGTTTTTCAGGGTAACCCGAAACACCTATACAGAATTTTGTTTTACCGCCGTTACGTATATCCTCATCAATGTAAATGGCGTTATTCAGGTTTACCACCTGTTTCATAAGGTCAATCGCAAAGGAATGTCCATCCGGTTCGGGCTCAAAACTGGCCTCGTTTCTGGCAGCATCACCCCGAATCACCAATACGTTATCAATGCCAAGAAAATTAAGATCAATCAGGGCATCTTCTGTTTCCCGTTTGGTAAAACCGCCGCAAATAATATGAGGTACCGCATCAATCTTGTAATGATTCATAATAGCGGCACAAATACCTACCGTTCCCGGCCTTTTTCTTACTTCCACTTTCTCAAAGCTACCGTCTGCTTTTTTCTTGAAAGCAGTTTCGCTGCGATGGTACGTAACATTAACCCACGATGGCTTAAACTCCATTAAATGGTCGAGATGTTCATAAATAGACGCAATACTTTTGCCCTTCAGCGGAGGCAGTATTTCAAAAGAAATTAATGTGTCTTTCGCCTGTTTAATATGGTCGGTTACTTTCATTTTTTTACTTGGTAGTTACTTTTATTTTGAGCCAGACATTTGTAATGCTATTGAACGTTCCTTGCGTCGCACTCTTGTACTTAACCAATAAACGCAACACTGTTCACACGGTTCAAAGGTTATCCATAAATAAGTTCCGGCGTTTACGTTTCCTCAAAAAAGGTCAACATCTAATCTTAAATCCCGAACCATGAACCATCAATTATTAACTATGCACTCACTCCCCAGTCGCAAAATAAAGCAAAAAATCAGCAGTAAATTTTTTGTACAAACTACTGTTAAGATAAAACATGCATTATGCACATTGTGGGGCTTACTGTATTTTTGTTAAAACAGCATAATTGTGAGCCTTGTAATAACAACAAATAATTTAGTAAAAACCTACCGCAACCGAACCGTGGTAGATAATGTATCTATAAAAGTTAACCAGGGCGAAATCGTGGGTTTACTTGGCCCCAATGGTGCGGGTAAAACCACAACCTTTTACATGGTTGTTGGCCTCATAAAACCAGATAAGGGAGAGGTTTTTTTAAAACAGGAAGAAATAACCGACCTGCCCATGTATAAAAGAGCACAGATGGGTATTGGTTACCTGCCGCAGGAAGCCAGCGTTTTTCGCAAATTGAGTGTGGAAGACAATATTATGGCTGTATTGGAGATGACAAAAATGAATAAGCAACTGCGGCGCGAAAAATTAGAATCACTTTTAGATGAATTTAACCTGCAGCGTGTACGCAATAATAAAGGAGATACCCTTAGTGGTGGCGAACGCAGAAGAACCGAAATAGCAAGAGCCCTGGCGGTTGACCCAAAGTTTATTTTACTGGATGAGCCATTTGCCGGCGTTGATCCGATAGCGGTGGAAGATATTCAAAGTAATGTGGCCCGGTTGAAAAATAAAAACATTGGCATCTTGATAACCGACCATAACGTAAATGAAACACTCTCCATCTGCGACCGTGCCTATCTTTTAATTGATGGTAAAATATTTAAACACGGCACAGCCGAACAATTGGCGGAAGATGAGCAGGTACGCCGCCTTTATCTGGGAACCAACTTTGAATTGAAACGCAAAGACTGGATCATTGAGATGGGTATGAAGGAAAAAATATCAGAATAGGTAAAAATCTATTGATGCCGGGCTCATGATAAGATTGTGCATTGCTGAATAATGAGTAAAAAGTACAAGAGTGCGACGCAACAATGAATCATACCACCACCAAAGCCGGGTACATAAAAAAACCATTACACATTTTTACGAACGGTGCAGTATAACTCATTAGCCACTAATCCAACGCTTTAATAATGCTTCCTAATTAATACGCTGCCTAAATAGCTTTCGGTTTCTCAGTTTCATTGCTTATTTTGCCGCTTACCGGTATGAAAATCTTATCTCCAGCCATATCACGTCTTGCCCGATTGCGCTATTGGAAAATAGAACAGTGGGTTAATAGTCCCATTGAAGCACAGCGCGAAGTGCTGCAGGATCTTGTTACCCATGCCCAGCATACCGAGATAGGCAGAAAGTATGGGTTTCACGAACTTTTCAATATTCGCCGGTTTAAAGAACGCATACCCATTCAGGAATATGAGGATATTAAACCATACATAGAACGGCTTATGAATGGTGAGCAAAACCTGCTCTGGAATACACCTGTTTATTGGTTTGCCAAAAGCAGCGGCACTACCAGCGATAAAAGTAAGTTTATACCCGTAACCGAAGAAAGCCTTGAAGATACCCATTACCAAGGCGCCAAAGATCTGCTTACGCTTTACTATAATTTTAACCCAGATAGCGACCTGCTTACCGGTAAAGGTTTGGTAATAGGCGGCAGCCACCAGGTAAACGCCATAAATGAAGAAAATTTCTATGGCGACCTCAGTGCCATACTGCTGCAAAATTCCCCGTTTTGGGGGCATTGGATACGCACACCGGAACTCTCTATTGCGTTAATGGATGAATGGGAAGGTAAGATTGAAACCCTTGCACGGTCTACCATACAGGAGAATGTAACCTCCATTTCAGGCGTACCTACCTGGACGCTGGTACTTATAAAACGCATACTTGAACTTACCGGTAAAGCCACCCTTAAAGAAGTTTGGCCAAACCTCGAACTCTATATTCATGGCGGTGTAACCTTTACGCCTTACAAAGAGCAGTTTAAAAAACTGATTGGTGGCGACATTTACTATATAGACATGTACAATGCCAGCGAGGGCCTGTTTGCAGCGCAGGATGATCCCCGCGAAGAGGGTATGTTACTTTTTCTTAACCACGGCATTTTTTACGAATTCATGCCTGTTGAAGAGTATGGCAAACCAAACCCTAAAACAGTTGGGCTTGGCAAAGTGCAGCTCAATAAAAATTACGCAATGGTCATCAGCACCAATGGAGGGCTGTGGCGTTACCTGCCCGGCGATACCGTTCAGTTTACCTGTCTTAAACCTTTTCGCATAAAAGTAAGCGGACGTTTAAAGCATTTTATAAATGCATTTGGCGAAGAACTGATTGTAGATAATTCTGATAAAGCCATTGCCATAGCCGTTGAAAAAACCGGTGCAGGTGTAAATGATTATACGGCTGCCCCCATTTACTTTAGCGACAGTGGCAATGGTGCACACGAATGGCTGATAGAATTTGACAAAGCGCCGGAAAACCTGCAGAATTTTGCTTACGAGCTCGACTGCGCCCTAAAAACCGTAAACAGCGATTACGAAGCCAAGCGCCATAAAGATATTGCCCTAAGCATGCCCGTTGTACACCAGTTACAAAAAGGCATTTTTGCCCAATGGCTCAAGAGTAAAGGCAAGCTCGGCGGCCAGCACAAAGTACCCCGCCTATCCAACGACCGCAGGTATATA
>JBBRDW010000114.1:0-14402 GCA_038203525.1 Chitinophagales bacterium
CTATGCCATTATCATTTTTTACCCTTACCATATAAGTGCCGGATGCAAGGCTGCTAACGCTGAAAGTGTAGGCGGCAGCTTTTGCAGTAAACTGGAGCAGTGTTTTGCCCTGTACATCGAGTACAAAAATGGTATTGCTGATAGCTGCGTTTAAACCTTTTACGGTAAGTTTATCTTTTGCTGGATTTGGATAAAGTTGTATAGCTCCGGGTTTTAAATAAGCAATGCTTACGGTTTTGCTGTAGGTGTATTTACCATCTGCATCTGTTTGTTTTAGGCGGTAATAATTGTTGCCCTGCAAAGGCAGTTTATCGGTATAAAAATAATCATGCACAACAGAGCCTGTAGCTGCACTGTTTAGCTGTGCTATGGATGTATAATTTGTGGCATTGCTGCTGCGCTCTACGGCAAAATACCTGTTGTTTAATTCTGTAGCCGTTTGCCAGTTGAGGGTAATGTATTGCTGGCTTTGTGCAGCGGTAAATTTGGTGTAGGTGATGGGGAGGATTAAGTCTGCGGTATTGAAACGTACGAGAAAAAAGGCACTAAGTATCTCATAGTTAGTGGAGCCCAAAATTAATTTACCATCTTCCTGCAATAAGCCTGCAACGGGAATAGTTCGTTCATCGACAATTACATCTGATTGCTGTCCGTTTGTTCCAAAGGAAGAATCTAAAGTGCCGTCACTGTTTAATCTTGCAAGAGCGAAATGACTGTAACGATTGTAAAGATTGTAGGAATAATTAGCCCCCGCCGATATTATTTTTTTATCGCTTTGTATTAAAACAGTTCTTGCCTCAGATGCGTCTTCTCCAAATTTAATATAGGCAATGCCATTTTTGCCAAAACTACTATCTGCGGCACCATTGGTTTTAAAACGTACTACAGTCATTTTTGATGATGACGAAAGATCATATGTACGCCCGGCAGCAACGATTTTTCCGTCAGCTTGTAAAGCAATCTTACTAAGTCTTGAAGCAGAGAGACCTGTTCCGAATTGAATTTGTGCTTCGCCATTAATACCAAAGCCTTGATTTCTTCTGCCATCGGGCAAGTAGCGTATTAAAAAATATGCCCCCTGATTGCTGATAAGATACATACCGCCCAATATTATTTTTCCATCTTCTGGTTGTATAGCAATATCATTTACCTCAACATTTGAGGAAAGAAATTCTAACAATATCCCTTTATTGCCAAAACTTTCGTCGAGCGACCCATCCGCAAGAAACCGAACCATGAATAAATTTTGAACATCATTTTCATCATCCCGGCGATAGCCTGCTACTACTATTTTTCCATTTGCTTGTATTGCCATACAAGTAGAATAACTTTTTATTCCAACATTGGTGGTAGTAGTACCATTTGTGCCAAAAGTATTGTCAATAGTACCATCCTCATTGTAGCGAATTACAATTATTTCAAGAAAGTGAGCACCATAAATATCCTGGTATTCATTGTAGCCTGCCGCAACAATTTTACCATCTTTTTGAATTTTTACAGATACAGCTACCACGCCAATACCTGGAATAGTTGTAACGGCAATACCTTCTTTACCAAAAGAAAAATCAGGTGTGCCGTCAGGATTAGTGCGGCTGATACCAAATCCATAAGTTGAATTAATATAAGTTCCATTTGCCGCAACTATTTTTCCATCATTTTGCAGCGCAATTGATTTAGAACCTCCCAAATCTTCCCCTACAATTGCAATTGCATTAATACCAAATGTTGAATCTAATGTGCCGGGCTGGGCTATACTTGTTATTGAAAAAATAAACAAGCTTAAAAGGAAATTAATCTTTTTCATAATTTTTATTTTAGTATTATTGATTGTTTGTAATTACTTGACATTGATCAGTAGTTGTACAGTTATTATCGTCATCAGTATTGGAACCATTGCATTTTTTTCGTTTGTTTTCACATTCAATAAAAATCTTTCTGTTTAAAGAACCGGTCTTGTTATTTTTTACTGCCTGAAAAAAAATAGCTGTTCGCTGCACAATATATTTAACTACATCCTCCACCGTAGTTAAGCCGGTTCCAAAATCACTGGTGAAATGGCAACTGGTATCTCCGGCGACACAATTTTTATCCAATCCGTGATGCATTTCACAATCAACATACAATTCTGTGGCTTTTGAAAAATGTGTAGCTATATCATACATGTTTAATGAACTTGTTTGAATCATGTCGCCTGTATTTTTATCACCATCTAAAGTATATGGCCCTGTACCAGAAAGTAAACATGTACTTTAAGAATTATAAGGTAGATGGGAAACAGGGAAATTAGGAGAAAATTTTATTTCCTGAAGACTGTTCTCATCAAAATGAAAAACATCATCGAGCTTACCATGAAAACCAATTACAGGCGTAAGATAATTGCTCCTTCCTGAGCCTGAAAAGAAATCATAACCACTTGCATTATACCCAATTGGTAGAGAAAGACCACTCCACATAACGAGTAATGCTTTTATTTTTGAGTGATATTCAATGGTGCTATCTGCGTAATAATAATCTGCATTAATGCTGCCCAATACAGTTTTAATATTTGGTGAACCACTTGGGGAAGGGAAAGCTTCATATACCGTATCATCAGTGTACCAAGCCGCTAGGTTTGCGGGTACGCCGCCAGCGCTAGCACCTGCTACAAAGAGTGAGCTTAAACTGATTCTGTAAGGGTCGTTCCAATAGCTCTCGTTTTGTTGTCGTTTTATAATACTGCGTATAGCACCCCTTGCATCCTGACAAGCACGGTATTGAGCTAGTTGATTTTGTATGCTACGATAAGTATTATTGTCATCTTTTTTACCACGGTGGTATTCTACATTTATAGCTACGAAACCTTATTTGGCAAATTCCGTGCATAGGGTTACCGAAATATCTTTGTCTTTACCGCTACATTCTTTAAAAGCGCCTGCATGGAAAAAAATAACTACAGGTAAAGCACAACCACCTTCACCGAGGAAATTGTGATAAGTAGGGTAATATACATCATAGTGTAATGCTGTAGTATCATTTTCGCATAATGTACTGGAAGGTGCAGGGCAACTACTACCCTGATATTCGTCTTCAAAGTACTTTACATCAGTACAAGCGGCTGGGAAAGGATTCTTAAAATAAGGTACATTATAAATAACGGTAACATCTGGAAAAAGCGTAAGTTTTAAATTAATGCTACAAGTAAAAGGGGTATCACAGGCAGTTGGCGCTTGCCCAAATACAACATTAAAATTTATTAATAGAATTATTAGGCTAAATAATATTTTTTTCATTTTTTTATTTATTTAGGTAAGGATTAAAAGAGATAAATTAAATCAGTTTTACTACTCTTTGTTAAGATTAGTTTGTTTAAAAAAGATTACGTAGAATTCAATTTAATAAAGCTTAGGTACGATATTTTACATGGTAATACTTTATGAATAAGGTAAATGATATTTTTTGCAGAATTAAATTGATTTTTAATATAAACAAGGCTGCCTTATGTGAATACTTGTAGAGATATTATTCTTTGAGATTTCTAATTTTTTTGTGTACTTACATTATTTAGAAATCTGTTGGTAACAGATAAACTAAGCTGACTATAAGAAGCAGATTTGAAAATAAAGGTGTTGAAAATAATTTTCATGGCTTCGGGTTTAATTATGAATCTGTAAGATAAAATTTTTTATTGCTCTTTTAAAATTATTTTATTACGCTTCCATCTACGCTTCAATAAAGCTGAATAGTATAACCCAAAGTACAAGAGTGCGACGCAACAGGCGATGCCATAAAAACAAAAGTTAGGACAAAAAAATTCTTTGTATTATTCAAAAAAAAACGGCTGTTTTTGCAACAACCGCTTTGGAAAATATATTTATAAAACTGTGTACTTATGAAACCAATGTACCCACATTTTCGCCCTGAACTACGCGTAAAAGATTACCTGTTTTATTCATGTCGAAAACAATAATGGGCAGGCTGTTTTCCATGCAAAGGGTAAAGGCCGTCATGTCCATTACTTTAAGGTTGCGGGTTAAACATTCCTGGTAGCTTATGTTTTCATAGCGGGTTGCGGTGGGGTCTTTTTCAGGGTCGGCAGTATAAATGCCATCTACCCTGGTACCTTTTAAAATAACCTGCGCTTCTATTTCAATAGCCCGTAAAGAGCCTGCTGTATCGGTAGTAAAATAAGGGTTGCCGGTGCCTGCACCAAAGATTACTACGCGGCCTTTCTCCAGGTGGCGCATGGCTTTGCGGCGTATATAAGGCTCGGCTATCTGTTCCATTTTTATAGCGCTTTGCAAACGGGTAAAAACACCCACTTTCTCTAGCATCGCCTGCAAAGCCATACCATTGATCATGGTTGCCAGCATACCCATATAATCGCCGTGGGCCCGCTCAATTCCTGTTTCGCTTTCATTAAGGCCACGGTAAATATTACCGCCACCAATTACCAATGCAACCTGCACACCCAAATCGGTAACCTTTTTAATTTCGGTTGCATATTGCTCAATAATCGCCGGGTTAAAAGGCTCTGATGTTTTGGATTTATCGCCCATCAGTGATTCTCCTGAAAGCTTAAGTAAAATGCGCTTGTACTTTGGAAGCATATTATTTTTTTGGTTATGGTGTTTGAACCTGCAAATAACACGAATTTTAAAACATGCACCAAGTTTGATATGCTTCAAATTAAAAAGCAGCTGTAAATAATGGGGGCGCTGCTTTGTTTTAAGATACCCGCAATCATCATTATTCATTATTTATAAAACTCCTGTTTCTTTGCAGCAACGAACAATGCAATATGGAAAAGAAAAAAGTTTATTACGGCGAGTATCTTGAGCTTGATAAAATATTGAATGCGCAAAAACCAGAGAGTTTCAGAGAAGGCAGCACCCCGGCGCACGATGAAATGCTTTTTATTGTAATTCACCAGGCTTACGAGCTTTGGTTTAAGCAGGTTTTATTCGAGGTAGATTCTGCCATAGCCGTTATGCGACAGCCAACCATTAACGATAATACGCCCGAACTGCAAACCGTCGTGCACCGCCTTAACCGGGTAATTACCATTCTAAAAGTTTTGGTTCACCAGATTGATATTATGGAAACCATGACACCCATGGATTTTCTGGAATTCCGCGATCTGCTGCGGCCCGCTTCTGGTTTTCAAAGCTGGCAGTTTAAAGAGCTGGAAGCAAAGCTGGGCCTGCGCTACGAAGACCGATATGGGCAGCAATACTATACTAGCCAGTTAAACCAGCCCGAAGTAGCTATTATTAAAAAGGCCGAACAGGAACTATCCCTGCTTACCCTTGTAAACGATTGGCTGGGCCGTATGCCTTTTTTTGATAATCCTGAAAGCTGGCTCGAGTTTGAAGGTATGGCTAACACGGAAAATATACACGATTACTGGAGCACTTACCGGCAATGCTACATGCAAAGCCTTGCCGATGTAGAAAGTGCCAACCTTGCAGCCTTCGACCAGGTTTTTTTTACAGACAGGCAGGGCAGCCAGCTTTCTGCCAAAGCCAACCGTGCGGCGTTGTTTATTATGCTCTACCGGGGTTACCCCATTATGCATCTGCCTTTTGAGCTGCTTAATAACCTGCTTGAAATAGACGAACAGCTAAGCACCTGGCGGTACCGCCACATGAACATGGTACATCGTATGATTGGTACACGCATTGGCACAGGAGGCAGCACAGGCAAAGATTACCTTAAAGCTGCGCTGGACAAGCATTATATTTTTAAAGAAGTGGCACAGCTTACCAGCTTTTTAATTGAGCGCAGTAAGTTACCGGTTTTACCTGCATCGCTTATAAAGCACCTAAGTTTTTACAGGTAGTATTTTTTTGTGGGCCGGGCATTTGGTTTTCATGGCATCCCGGTTGCGTCGCACTCTTGTACTGTTGTTGCATTATTCAGCTAAGCAAGCCTGATTAGCAGTTGTTGACCGCATTGCAGCAAGGAATGTGCTACCCGTATATAAATTAGTAAAGAATAGATCACTCTCCGTATATATATTTCTTTTTCTTAGTTCCCTTTGTGCTGCATTTTCTTTGTGTGCGTTGTTGTTGTAGGTATTTTTTTACGTCAAAGGGCAAAAGGTTTTATCACAAATTGCACAAGATTAACATAGGCGGTTATTCATTAGAGTAATACAAGCGCAAGAATGAAGCAGTGTCAAATAATACTAAAAAATGCGGGAAATATTTTTTGTATTATAATCTTCTTCAATCTGAATTTAATTTTCTCCATACCCAAAACATTCTTTTTTTGAAAACGAAATTTATTCTTTTCCAGATTACTTAATGTGTGTACAAGCATGCATAGCTCCGCTAAAACACAGGCAGTAAATCTAAAGTATTCTCTTGCCCTTGTTAATTTATACAATGCTGCCATTGGACCTGAATGGAAAAATCAGGCTAACTGGTAAACGATTCCGTAATAACATGGTAAGCAATAAACTTAAGCCGCGGTAGGGTCAACACCGTTGATGTATTCCATAATAAATTTCTAGATTTTTCCATCTACGCTTAGTTAAAAGCTCAATAAAATTCCGAAAGCTCAAGAGTGCGACGCAAGAAAAGCTCAATTCATATTGCATTGCCCGGCCCAAAATGATTTAGGTATTCCGCAACCAAACTGAAATGCTTTTGTTCTACTTTTGGCATCCGGGAAAAAAATTATGGCAAAAAAGAAAACTGAGGTGGCTGAAATGGATCAGCCGCAGGAAATGATTGAGGTGATTGGCGCAAGGGAGCATAACCTGAAAAACATTGATATTTCCATCCCCAAAAATAAACTGGTTGTTTTTACAGGCGTTAGCGGCAGCGGCAAATCTTCGCTCGCTTTTGATACTATTTTTAATGAAGGCCAGCGCCGCTATATGGAGAGTTTCAGCGCTTATGCACGCCAGTTTTTGGGCGATATGGAACGGCCAGATGTGGATAAGATCACCGGCCTTAGTCCGGTAATTTCTATTGAACAAAAAACCACTAATAAAAATCCACGTTCTACGGTTGGTACGGTTACCGAGGTGTACGATTTTCTGCGGCTTCTTTTTGCGAGAGCTTCCGAGGCATACAGCTACAACACCGGTAAAAAGATGGTGAAGTTTAGCGAGGAGGAAATTGTTGCCAATATTTTTCAAAAATTTAAAGGGCAAAAAATATCGTTGCTGGCGCCACTGGTGCGTGGCCGTAAAGGGCATTACCGCGAACTTTTTGAAGACATCCGCAAGAAAGGTTTTTTAAAAGTTCGTGTAGATGGTGAAGTGCTGGACCTTACTGCCCGTATGCAGGTTGATCGTTATAAGATTCACGATATTGAGGTAGTAATCGACCGGCTGAAAGTGGAAGATGAATTTAAAGTGCGTATTAGCCAGAGTGTGCAGCAAGCGTTAAAGATGGGTAAAGATTTGATGTTTGTGGCCCCCCAACCCCCCAACGGGGGGCTTTCTGAAGCGGATGAACAAAAAGCAAAATCTAAAAAATCTAAGCATCAGGAAGTCTCTCCGCCTAAGGCGCAAGATTTAGAAGTGGCCAGCGCCGAAATGATGTACTCAAAATCCTTAATGTGCATCAATACCGGCATCAGTTACGAAGAACCTTCTCCCAATGCATTTTCTTTTAACTCGCCCTATGGGGCCTGCCCAACCTGCAAAGGCCTGGGCAATGTATTTACTATTGATATGCAAACCGTACTGCCCGATGATACTAAAACGGTTAAGGATGGCGCCATTGTTCCTTTGGGCGAGGAGCGCAATGCAAGTGTGTTTCAGCAGGTAACGGCATTCGCAAAAAAGCATAAAATAAAACTGGATGTTCCCGTAAAAAATCTTACTAAAGAACAGTTGGATTTACTGTTGTTTGGTGATCAAAATATTAATCCATCACTGGAAATTGATACCGATGACGAAACCGTTCCAAAAGAATATACGGGCAGTTATGAAGGTATTATTCCAATGTTGAAACGATGGTTCTCATCATCGTACAGCACTGAAGTTTTAAGAGAGTGGGTACAAAAATATATGATATTGAAAACCTGCACCACCTGCAATGGTGCAAGGCTAAAGAAGGAAAGTTTGTGGTTTAAGGTCGACGAAAAAAATATTGCTGAGCTAAGTAATATGAATCTTGATAAACTTTCATTATGGTTCAGCAATATTGAAACACGGTTAAGCAAAAAACAAAACACGATCGGTAAAGATCTGTTTAAAGAAATACGGGAACGACTACAGTTTCTGCTTGATGTGGGATTAACTTATTTATCCCTCGGCAGGCCAACGAGAAGTTTAAGCGGCGGCGAAAGTCAGCGCATAAGGCTTGCAACGCAAATAGGTTCGCAGCTGCAGGGGATTACTTATGTGCTGGATGAGCCTTCTATTGGTTTGCACCAAAGAGATAACCAACGGTTGATAAGTGCCTTGCAAAACCTGCGCAATATTGGCAACAGTGTTCTTGTTGTGGAGCATGACAAAGACATAATGATGGCCGCAGATTACCTTGTTGATATTGGCCCTAAAGCCGGTAAGCATGGTGGCGAAATTGTAGCAGCAGGAACGCCTAAAGAAGTATTGAAGAGCAATTCTGACACGGCGCAATATTTAAGTGGTAAAAAGAATATTGAAGTGCCGAAAGAACGCAGAAAAGGCAACGGAAAATTCCTTGAATTAAAAGGAGCAAAAGGCAATAACCTGAAAGATGTTTCTGTAAAATTTCCATTGGGTGAACTAATAGTTGTAAGCGGTGTAAGCGGGAGCGGGAAATCTACATTGATCAATGAGACCTTATATCCGTTGCTTGCAAAGCATGCATACGATTCGCGTGTAACGCCCATGGAATATAAAAGTATTAAAGGGCTGGAAAATATTGATAAAGTAATAGAGATAGATCAATCACCCATTGGCCGTACACCGCGCAGCAACCCCGCAACTTATTGCGGATTTTTTACAGAAATAAGAACGTTATATGCATCCGTTCCTGAAGCAAAGATCCGCGGCTATAATGCGGGCCGTTTCTCCTTCAATGTAAAAACAGGAAGATGCGATGTGTGCGAAGGCGGTGGCATGCGTGTGATAGAAATGAACTTCCTGCCCGATGTTTATGTGCACTGCGAAAAGTGTAACGGTAAGCGCTATAACCGCGAAACGTTAGAGATACGATACAAAGGAAAATCCATCAGCGATGTGCTGAATATGACGGTAGATGAAGCCTGCCAATTTTTTCAACCGGTACCCTATATCTACCGCAAAATAAAAGTGCTGCAGGATGTTGGCCTTGGTTACATTACACTTGGCCAGTCCGCTGTAACGCTTAGTGGCGGCGAGGCGCAGCGTGTAAAGCTTTCAACCGAGCTTGCAAAAAAAGATACCGGCAAAACATTTTATATTCTTGATGAACCAACGACGGGTTTGCATTTCCAGGACATACAGCACCTGCTCGATGTGCTCAATAAACTTGTTGACCGCGGCAACAGTGTGCTTGTAATTGAACACAATCTCGATGTAATAAAAGTGGCAGATCACATCATTGATCTTGGTCCTGAAGGCGGCGATGGCGGCGGCAGAATTTTATTCGAAGGCACTCCTGAACAAATGGTTGGCAACAAAGAAAGCCACACTGCTAAATTTTTGCAAATTGAGTTAAGTTAATCCTTAGGAAATATTGGGGGAAATTCTTCCTTATAGTTCGTATAATAAATCAACCATTTTTAAAGAACGGCAATAATTGCGCTTTAGCTGCAGGCGCATTAAGGAAAGTCACTCCACGGGCATGAATTTCAAAAAAGTTATCAATGGAAAAAGGATTAGTAGGTTTCATCCTCACTTCACCTGGCCTTGCCGGGCTAATTACCGCCAGTTATTTTTTTATCAACAGCGGCACGGGTACCCATGATACCAAAAGCATTATTATGTAGGGAGTATTAGGGCTTATATTCTTACCCGCAGGCATCGGGCTTTTACAGTATACAAAAAATAAGGCAAACTAAAATTTTGGTAGCTGGTTTCAAACAAAAATTATTTGGTACCCAGCAATCGAGCATAGCCATGCTTTGGTTGCGTCGCACTCTTGTGCGCCTTGTGCGCTACTCAACTTTACCAGACAGGTTTACTTCTCCAAAATTGTTTAATTAAAATATTCCAACTCTTTTTTAGCCGCAGTAGCAACCCGAAAACACAAGGCTAAAATTTAATCAGTCCAATTCAAAATAATCTCAACCAATTGTGCCGAAATGCGTTTATTACAGTATGCGGCATTAAAAAATGTTTTGTATAAAATCAATAACTGGCATTCGTAATGTATTTTTGTTTCGATTCATCACACCTAATTTTGTCAGCATGACCTGGAAACAAGTATTTACTACTTCTATTGGCCGCAAAATAACGATGGCTTTAACCGGTATTTCTCTTATTCTTTTCCTGGTAATACATGCAGGACTAAATGCCTGCATCTGGGCAATGGACGGCGGCCAAATGTTTAACAGTGCAGCACATTTTATGGGGGGCACCGTAGTGATAAGGATTTTAGAAATAGGCTTATTCGTTTTCTTTTTCCTGCATATTATTCAGGGGCTTGCATTGGTTTTTTATAATAAAAGCAAGCGTGCCACCGGTTACGATGTAGCTTATGGAAACAAAGGCAGCAAATGGTACAGCCGCAGTATGGGCTTGCTGGGCACCATCATTTTATTATTCCTGATTATTCACTGGATACAGTTCTGGATTCCCTCCCGTTTTACCGGCGTAGAAGAAACTACATTGAGCGATGGTAGGCAGGTGCATAATCTTTTTGCATTAATGCAGGTAACTTTTCAGCAGTTGTGGGTGGTGGTATTATATGTATTGGGTTGCGTTTCGCTGGGCTATCACCTTGCACATGGTTTTCAGAGCGCTTTTAGAACAATAGGGGTACACAATAAAAGGTACAGCGCAATGCTTACTGCATTTGGATACGGATTTTCCATTATCGTTCCTTTTGTTTTTGCCATGATGCCAGTTACCATGTATTTTAACCTGGTTCATTAAAAATTGAAGATGGTCAAATGCACCGTTACGCTGTTAGAAACCTGTGCAGCTAAAGCCCATAAAAGTTATAACCGTTGAAGAGTGCGACGCAACCAAAGCCAAATTGAAAAACAAAAGACGGGTTCAAAAATTTCTTGACCCAATTTTATAAAATTTAGAATTTGTAAAATACTGTATATGCTTAATTCAAAAACCCCGGCGGGGCCGTTAGATGATAAATGGACAGACTATAAAGGCCATTGTAAGCTGGTAAACCCGGCTAATAAGCGCAAGCTGGAAGTAATAATTGTAGGCACTGGTTTGGCCGGAGCTTCGGCTGCAGCATCGTTGGGTGAACTTGGCTATAAAGTTAAGTCGTTTTGCTTTCAGGATTCCCCGCGCAGGGCGCACTCTATTGCCGCACAGGGTGGCATCAATGCTGCAAAGAATTACCAGAACGATGGCGATAGTGTTTTCCGCTTATTCTACGATACCATTAAAGGTGGAGACTACAGGTCACGTGAATCAAACGTTCACCGGCTTGCAGAAGTGAGTACCAATATTATTGACCAGTGTGTTGCGCAGGGTGTTCCTTTTGCCCGTGAATACGGCGGTATGCTGAGCAACAGAAGTTTTGGCGGCACACAGGTACAGAGAACTTTTTACGCTGCCGGACAAACAGGCCAGCAGTTATTAATAGGTGCATACCAAGCTTTAGAAAGACAGGTGGCATTGGGTAATGTAAAAATGCATACCCGCCATGAAATGCTCGAAGTGGTGATGATAGATGGCAAGGCCCGCGGTATTATTGCCCGCAATCTGGTAACCGGCGAGCTTGAAAAACATTTTGGCCATGCAGTATTATTGTGCACCGGCGGATATGGTAATGTGTTTTATCTATCTACCAATGCAATGGGTTGCAACGTAACTGCAGCCTGGAAAGCACACAAGAAAGGTGCTGCGTTTGCAAACCCTTGCTTTACACAAATACATCCTACCTGCATACCCGTAAGTGGCGACCATCAGAGTAAGCTTACCCTGATGAGTGAGAGTTTAAGAAACGATGGCAGAATATGGGTGCCTAAAAAACAGGGCGATAACCGCAAAGCAACTGATATTGCCGAAGAAGAAAGAGATTATTACCTGGAACGCAGGTACCCTGCATTTGGCAATCTGGTACCAAGAGATGTGGCCAGCCGCGCGGCTAAAGAAAGATGCGATGCTGGTTATGGGGTAGGTTCTTCAAAACAGGCGGTTTATCTGGATTACACTGATGCCATCATTCGTTATGGCAACACCGAAATAGGTAAACAGGGAAGAGACAACGCACCGCAGGAAGAAATTATAGCACTCGGTAAAGAGGTAGTAAAAGAGAAATACGGTAACCTTTTCGATATGTATGAGAAGATAACCGGCGAAAACCCATACGAAGTGCCGATGCGCATTTACCCCGCTGTTCACTATACCATGGGCGGTTTGTGGGTAGACTATGAGCTTCAAACAACTTTACCTGGTTTATATTGCCTTGGTGAAGCCAACTTTAGCGATCATGGCGCCAACCGTTTAGGAGCAAGTGCTTTAATGCAGGGGCTTGCCGATGGATACTTTGTAATTCCATACACGATTGGCAATTACCTGGCGGACGAGATATACAGCAAGGCCATTTCTACAGACCATCCCGCATTTACGGAGGCAGAAAAAGAAGTAAGTGAGCGAATCAATAAGTTAATGACTATACAGGGTTCACAAACCGTAGAAAGTTTTCACAAGCGCCTGGGAAAAATTATCTGGGATAAATGTGGAATGGCACGAAGTGCAGAAGGATTAACCCAAGCTATTGCAGAATTACAGGCTTTGAAAAAAGAATTCTGGAGCGATGTAAAAATCCCCGGTAGTATTGACGAAATGAATACTGAATTAGACAAGGCTGGCCGGGTTGCAGACTTTATAGAATTGGGCGAACTGATGTGCATCGATGCGCTTAACCGTAATGAAAGCTGCGGCGGTCATTTTCGCGAAGAATACCAAACACCGGAAGGTGAAGCAATGCGTGACGATGCTAATTACATGTATGTAGCAGCCTGGGAATATAAAAATGAAAGCGAATGGGAGCTGCATAAAGAGCCATTGGTTTACGATGTAATTAAACCAACCCAGCGAAATTATAAGTAGCCGTTATTGCCCAGGAGAATGTATACGTTTCTTAATAATCAGCACGGTCGTTCGACAATATTTATAACATTAAATTTTCCCTTTGGGAAACAGGGTTTATGGAGCACAATACCATCAATTTAACCTTAAAGGTTTGGAGGCAAAAAAACAGTAAAGTTCAGGGCAATTTCGAAACCCACCAGGTGAACGACATTTCCATTGAAATGTCTTTTCTCGAAATGTTCGATGTACTTAACGAAAGGCTTATTACCGAAGGTAAAGAGCCTGTTGCATTCGACCATGACTGCCGTGAAGGCATCTGCGGTTCCTGCTCCATGTACATCAACGGAAAGCCGCACGGCCCGTGGAAATCGAACACGGTTTGCCAACTGCATATGCGGGCTTTTAAAGATGGCGAAACCATAGTGGTTGAACCATGGCGGGCAAATGCTTTTCCGGTTATTAAAGACCTTGTTGTTGACCGCAGTGCGTTTGACAGAATCATTCAGGCGGGCGGTTATATTAGCGTGAATACCGGCAATGCGGTAGATGGTAATTCGTTGCCTATCGACAAAGATAATGCCGACGCATCTTTTGCCGCAGCTATGTGTATTGGCTGCGGTGCCTGTGTAGCTGCCTGCAAAAACAGCAGTGCCATGCTCTTCCTTTCCGCAAAAGTTTCGCACCTTGCGTTGCTGCCGCAGGGCGGGCCAGAGCGTAGTAGTCGTGTAGTAAAGATGGTAGCGCAAATGGATAAAGAAGGTTTTGGTGCCTGTACCAATACCGGTGCCTGCGAAGCCACCTGCCCAAAAGATATTTCGCTTAGCAATATTGCGCGGCTAAACCAGGAATATCTTGTAGCCAGCTTAACGGCAGATAAATAATACATCGGTCATAAATATTTTAAAGGCTGTTTTTAAAAAAAGAAACAGCCTTTTTTTGTACCCGGCAGTAGAGATACTATTTAGCTTTGGTTGCGTCGCACTCTTGTGCTTTTAGTAAGTCATAGGGGCTTTTATTGAAGCGAAGATTGAACCACACCGGCCCATAAAAACCTAGCAATACACAGATAGAAAAACTATATCAAACCATGTTTATAAATGGTGAGAAAAGATCAACTATATCTGGAACGTACAAGTGTGCTGGACTGTAAAAAAACTAGGCTATATCCCCGAAGTATTCGGAAAGGTACCTGAGACATTTTCCGTTTAGGCGATTCTCAGGACTTGCATTTTAGTTTTTTTACAATCTGGTGCGACGCAACAGGCGA
>JBBRDW010000115.1:0-14323 GCA_038203525.1 Chitinophagales bacterium
ATAATAATTAATGCCGCCAAATAGCACCAGCGCAAGTGAATCTTTATGCTGTTCAATCGCTAACAAAATATCTTCTTCGAGTATAATTTTTTCTCCTTCCCCCGGCCCAATTTCTACAATGGCATCATCCGGTTTTAAACCATAATGTTTTACCTGTGTTTCCACCGCATATTGGTCAGATGGAAATGCGCCGGCTTCCATTATTATTTTATAACGTTGTGCCGTGGGTTTGTAAAAACTCAGCATCATAAAATGCAGGTTCACGGTTAAAGCGTTCATTACCGTTACTTCAGTGGGCTTTGCCCCAACTATTTTGGCAAGTGACCCACGCAAAAATTCATGATAATACAACCAGGGATTTTCGCCTTTAAAATATCCTTCAATCGCTAGATCACGCCAGGTTTGTAATTCAGTTTGAATTGCCATTTCTACATTTTTTGGCTGTAGACCAAGCGAGTTGCCGCAAAAATAAATCACATCCTTTCCATCGTGTTTTGGAAAATAAAACTGTTCACGAAAATGCTTTAACCCATCTTTGTCGTCTAATGATTGTGCGTATGATAACGTATTTTGAAAATGCATATTCAGTAAATTATTTAAAATAATTTTTTTTGAGCCGGGCAGTAGAATCTTTATTGATCGTTCCTTGCGTCGCACACTTATACGGCTTAAATTTTATTGAGCTTTCAACAGCCCTGAACCAGTTTTAAAAATCATAAACTTCATAAACTTCCGGTCCTTCCACCATCTACAGCAATACTAACACCGTTAATGTAAGATGCTGCAGGCGATGCCAGAAATGCAGCAACAGCAGCTATTTCAGCGGCTTCACCAAAACGATTCATGGGAATTTCTGAAATCATGCTTGCTTCCACTTCACCTGTGGTAATGTGTTTTGCAGCTGCGATATTCATTACCAAACTTTCCAGTCGTTTTGTTTTAGTAAAGCCGGGTAATACATTGTTTACGGTAATATTAAATTCACCCAGTTCATTCGCCATTGTTTTGG
Organism: Chitinophagales bacterium; assembly: GCA_038203525.1. Classification (GTDB taxonomy): domain Bacteria; phylum Bacteroidota; class Bacteroidia; order Chitinophagales; family Chitinophagaceae; genus Limnovirga. Next base: position 1,010 of record JBBRDW010000115.1, read on the forward strand.
CCCATGAAGCAACCGCACCACGTATGGTATTTGATACACCAAGGTTCTTTAAAGGAATTTTTACCGAAGTAGAAATAATATTAATGATCCTGCCATAACCTGCTTTTTTCATAGAAGGCGTAACTGCTTTTACCAGTATATGATTGCAGATAAGGTGCTGGTTAAATGCATGTAAAAAGGATTCTTCATTGGCTTCGAATATCGGACCGGCTGAGGGCCCTCCGGTATTATTAACAAGTATATGCACTTCGTTATTCTGCATATATTTTTCTATCACAGATTTTACTTCTTCCGGGTTGGCAAAATCGGCAACAAGAAAATCGTGTATGTGCGGGGTATCGAGTTCCTGTATGGCTTCAATCAACGCTACTTCATTCCTCGACATTAGTATACATCGTGCACCAAGTGAAGCCATTTCAACAGCGCAAGCCAAGCCAATGCCCTGCGTGCTGCCGCAAATCAATGCTGTCTTTCCTGCTAATGAAATATTCATAAAAATTCATTTATACAAATGTAGATATGTTTAGTCTATAAGAAATTGGTTTATGCAAGGCAATAATTAATGAAGCATGTTTTATTGTAATTTATAAATTTATCGCCACTAAACTCTTTACTTCCGCGAGGCTAAGCAAATAAGTACAACCGGCCTGCCATTAAAGCAAAAGCCCCGCAAACTAGTTTGTTTACTGGGCTTTTACCATATATTTTACACTTTTTAATTTATCACAATCGTTTCGTTTGAAATGTTGTTGCCGTCAATCCAGATTAGTTTATAGGTGCCTGGCATAACCGTTTTTATATTAAGCTTAGTTTGCACCGCTTCTTTATTAACCTTAATAGTTTTAATAGTTCTCCCTGCCATATCTACCAGCATAAGCTGCGGAGTATTTACACCTGCCGGATGATCAACCACCACATAATTTTTTGCAGGGTTGGGGTAAATATTTAAGCGTAAATTATTGAGACCAAAATTTATATTTATTGTTTTGCTGTTGCTAAACCTAGCATCTGCATTTACCATTTTAAGACGGTAGTAATTGCTGCCATTTTTAGGTTGCGCATGTGTAAAGCCATAACTTCTCAAACCGTTGCTGCTGCCTGCTGCTTTTACAGTTCCGATAGGAGTGAATATGTTGCCGTCAGCAGCATATTCTATAATAAAATTTGCGCTGTTCAGTTCGCTGGCTGTTTGCCACTGCAGCTTTATTTCATTTCCAGAAAGCCTGCCGCTGAAATCGAGCAAGTTAACCGGCAGCGCATCAACAATCTGGTTTCTTAAAATGGATAATGTGTTAGAAACAGAATCTGCAACAGCAAAATCAGGTTTGCTATCACCGTCAAGATCTGCGCAAGATATGCCAAACGGTCCCGTGCCGGTTGCGTAGCCAATTTTGGTGTCAAACGAAATCGTTCCTATGGTACCTGTATTTCTAAATACTGAAACTATTGGTGTGCCTGCATTGGTTACCGCAAAATCAGGTTTACCATCTCCGTCAATATCACTCATGCAAATGCTGGTGGCTCCGGGCTCAGTTGTTTTATCTATTTTGGTGGCGAAAGAAATATTACCGGTTGTGCTGGTATTTCTAAATATGGATATTGTACCCGTATTAGGGTCTTTGGCATTGGCTGTAGCAATATCAGGTTTGCCGTCTCCGTCAAGGTCACCGGTGGCAATAGTGCCATACCCGGTACCTGTTACAATATCGGCTCTTGTTGCAAAGGTAAATGCACCCGAAGCCGAAGTGTTCCTGAAGATAGACAACACTCCATTACCCGAAACTGCCAGATCAGATTTGCCATCTGCATCAAGGTCCTTGATGGCAATGCGCCATGGGCCCACCCCACTTATAAAATCTGATTTTGGTGCAAACGATATGGTTCCCCCGGTGCCCGTATTCCTTAATAGCGTAATATAGGTTTCACCATTGGCAACCGCCAGATCTGGTTTGCCATCTCCGTCAATGTCGCCAATTGACACGCTGTTGGGTTGCCGTCTTGTTTCAAAATCAACCTTCGCCGCAAATGAAATGCCCCCGCCAGAACTGGTATTTCTGAACACAGAAACCGTATTTGAAGCTTCATTCGCTATAGCAAGGTCAAGTTTTCCATCGCCATCAATATCACCGATAGATACGTACTGCGGATTTAGGCCGGTAATATAATCGGCTTTCATTTCGAATGATATAGTTCCTGTTGTTCCCTTGTTCTTAAAGATAGAAACAGTTGCTACATTAGCATTGGTAACGGCAATATCCGGTTTGCCATCACCGTCCAAATCGCCAATGGCTACGCCAACAGGCTGGTCACCGGCGGTAAAATCAATTTTTTCTGCAAAAGAGCCTGCTGTTAAGGCAGTGCCGCCGCCAGCAAAAGTTATAATAAAAGGTCCGTTAGTGTAAGCCGTAAGATTGTTAACCGTAACGGTGATTGGCTGGTAAGTTGCACCTGCTGGTACGGTAACATTGAGCGAAGTGGCACTGGCAGTATTAACCACTGCTTTTGCTGCGCCAAAATTTACTGTGTTGGCGGCCGGGGTAGTACCAAAATTGGTACCTGTAATTGTTACAACCGTACCAGCAACCCCGCTGGCCGGCGTAAAAGAGGTAATGGCGGGCTGAGCTATAACCTGTTCAGTAACCAGGCAGGCAGTAAAAAACAGAATGCTGGCAAGTGCTTTAAATTTTACAACAGTTTTTCTTGGAGTATGGTAAAGTTTATGCATAGTGAACGGTTTAATTTTGCATAAAATAAAAGATTCTTCGCCATATTATGTGCATTAAATGCTGTTTGTTTAGGCATTTTTTTTAATTGTGGTACCAGCTAATCTTTTCATAGCGGCTTCGTTGCGTCGCAATCACGTTATCGCCTGTATTTCTGTTGAGCTTTGGCAGCACTGTTTGCATGCAGGTTTTAACAGTATGAGCCTTAATTTTATGTCCAAAGAATAGCTTCCGGCTGTTTAAGATCATCAGAATGCTGAAAGTACAAGTGAGTGACACAACCGGGGGTGCCATGAAATACAAATGCCGGGTTACCAAAAAACGAGGTTTAAAATTTTATGCTTGGGTGTAAGGCTATCTAACCTGCCTTAAAATTGGCGTTGATTTTCAAGGGTATTTTTTTTTCTTCACTACTTCTGCACACCTGTAAAATCATCTTTCTTTTTTCTGCCAATTTCTGTTATGTTCGCAGTAGACTAAAAGAGTGAAAAGTGCGATTAAAATCATTGGAAATAAAGGGCTTTAAAAGTTTTGCAGATAAAACCGTTGTAAATTTTGACGAGGGAATTACCGGTATTATCGGGCCAAACGGATGTGGTAAAAGTAATATTATCGATTCCATTCGGTGGGTGATCGGCGAGCAAAAGATATCCGCTCTGCGCAGCGAAAACCTTGATGCGCTTGTATTTAACGGTAGTAAAACCCGCAGCGCTAGCGGCATGGCCGAAGTAAGCCTTACATTTGAGAACACCCGAAATCTACTGCCAACAGAATTTAATACTGTTACCGTTACACGCCGGTTTTATAAAAATGGAGAAAGCGAATACAGGCTCAACGATGTGCAGTGCCGTTTAAAAGACATTCATAACCTGTTTTTGGATACCGGCGTTTCCAACGACAGCTATGCCATTATAGAACTTGGAATGGTGGATGATATTATTAAAGACAAAGAGAACAGCAGGCGCCGCATGCTGGAGCAGGCTGCGGGTATTACCATTTATAAAACCCGCAAGAAAGAAGCGAAGAATAAACTGGACGCAACCGAGCAGGATTTAAACCGTATAGAAGACCTGCTTTTTGAAATTAATAATCAGCTTAAAATGCTGGAGAACCAGGCAAAGAAAGCAGAAAAATATTTTGAGATAAAGAAAGATTACAAAGAGGTTTCGGTTGAACTTGCAAAGGCTTCGCTGGATGGTTTTAATACCATGTACAAAGACCTTAATGACCAACAGGAAAATGTTGTAAATAAGAAATTTGAAGAAGAAGCCATCATTGCAACCGACGAAGCTGCAATGGAACAGGAAAAGCTTGGACTAATTGAAAAAGAAAAGGCTTTGCAGTTAATGCAGCAGGAGTTTAATGCATTGGTACAGGATGTGCGTACAAAAGAAAATGAAAAAAACCTTGCTACTCAAAAACTTCATTATCTAAAGGAAAAAGAAACGGGCTTAAAAGATTTTTTAAGTAAAGCCGAAGGTCAGCTAAAGGGAATTAAAGAATCAATTGGTTTTACCCAAATACAGGTAACGGACGAAGATAGCAAGCTGCTGGAGATGCAGCAATTACTTGATACTTATAAAACAGGGGTAGAAGAAATACGCAGTTTGTTTGATGCAAAAAGAGCGGCTGTTGATGTATTGCGCGGCCGCCACCAGCAATTGCAAAGAGGCCAGTTTGATGCTGAAAAGAAAGTAGCGGTTGCAGATACTTCCATTCAAAACCTGCAGAGAGCCAACGCGCAGCTTACTGATGAAAAGCAAAATCGCGAAGGACAGATACAGCATTTGGAAATAGAGTTTAAAGAAAAGGAAGCATTGCTGGATGAGAAACGCGGTGATCTTCAACAGCTTCAGGAACATCATGAAAAAACCAAAGGGCAAATATTTGAAACGCAAGCCCAGCTTGAGGTGCTGCGCAACCAGCTTGCAGAAGAAAACCGTAAGCTGGACGCAAGACGTAATGAACATGACCTGCTTAAAAGTCTGATTGACTCTATGGAGGGCTATCCGGAAAGTGTAAAATTCTTACATAAAAACCTAGGTTGGAACCATACAGCACCCATTTTGTCAGACATCATTTATGTTAGGGAAGAATTTCGTACTGCCGTTGAAAATGTATTGGAACCCTACCTCAATTACTATGTTGTTAATAACCTTGAAGAGGGTTTGCAGGCTGTTAATTTATTAGACGTAAATAAAAAGGGCAAGGCCAATTTCTTCATGCTCGATAAGCTGAATGAAAGCACTGTTTCAACACACCAGCCTGTGAATACCATTCCTGTGCTGGATGTAATTGAAGTAGATGAGCAATACCGTAAACTGGCTGAATACCTGCTGGCAAATGTTTATATAGCAGAAGATGATGAGGCATTGCTGAATAGCAATGGTGCAGTAGTAATTGAGAAAAACGGTAAATATGTAAAAGGTAAGTATACCTTAACCGGCGGCAGCATTGGTTTGTTTGAAGGAAAGAAAATTGGCCGCGCTAAAAATCTGGAAAAACTTCATGACGAAATTGTTTTGCAGGATGCTGTTGTAAATGCACTGAAGATTGAGATAAAACAAAAACACAATGAAGTAATCGGGTTTAATGAGCAGCTAAAAGAGCATTTAATAAAGCAAACTGAAAATGAAATAAACCAGCTTACCAACCAGGTTTTCGCAGCAAAAAACAGAATTGAAAATCTACTGGCGGCACAACAAAATGCAATCCTGCGTTTGGAAGATCTGGAACAACGTTTTCAGGACGAGCAGGATGCTGTTTCAAGTACAAGGGAATCATTGCAACTGCTCAACGGGCAGCTACAAAACATTGTACAGGAGATGAAATTGGTGGAACAGGATTATCAACTGGCAGAAAAAAATTATACCAATGCACTGGCACAATACAATGAAACCAACCTGCTTTTAACCAGGCAGCAAAGCAGGATAAACGCGGTAAAGCAGGAACTTGCCTTTAAACAAAACCAGTTAAATGACCTGCAAAACCAGATCGAAAGCAATACAAAACAACTTTCGGAAGCAGCAGGGAATATTGCGGAGAGTGAGGAGACGCTTGCATTAAGTATCGATTTGCTGGTAGCTTTAATGCACAAAAAAGACGATGAAGAGAAAAAACTGAATGAAGCCGATCAGGCCTATTACACATTGCGCAATCTTTTGCAGGAGAAAGAAAATGAACTGCGGCATAAGGTAAAGAGCCGCGAAATGACGGAACACCTGCTTAGTGAAATAAAAGATAAACTCAACGAGCTTAAATTGAGGCTGGCGGGTATGAAAGAAAGGCTTTTTGTGGAGTTTAAAATTGAACTGGATGAAATTCTGGATCAGCCCCGTACCACTGCAATACCATTGGAAGAACTGCAGGCTTCAAGTGATCGTATGCGCAAGCGCCTCGAAAACATTGGCGAAGTAAACCCAACGGCCATTGAAGCTTATACCGAAATGAAAAAGCGTTACGAATTTATTCTTGAACAAAAGAACGATCTGGTTAACGCGAAGGAAAGCCTGCTGCAAACCATTCAGGAAGTAGAAGCTACAGCCAACCAGCAATTCCTTGAAACATTTAACCGCGTAAGGGAAAACTTTCAGAAAGTATTTAAAGCTTTGTTTACCGATGAAGACACTGCCGACATGGTGTTGGAAAACCCGGAAAACCTTGCTGAGACTGGTATTGATATTGTTGCCAAACCAAAAGGTAAACGTCCATCTTCTATCAACCAGTTAAGTGGAGGCGAAAAAACATTGACAGCAACTGCGCTGCTTTTTGCCATCTATCTTATAAAGCCAGCCCCTTTCTGCATACTCGACGAAGTAGATGCTCCACTCGATGATGCCAACGTGGGTAAGTTCACCCAAATGATAAAAAAGTTCAGCGAGAACTCACAGTTCATTATTGTTACCCATAACAAAATGACTATGGGCTCGGTGGATGTAATCTATGGAGTAACCATGCAAGAGCCTGGCGTAAGTAAACTGGTACCGGTAGATTTTAGAAGCTTGGCTAATTAACAACCATACCTAACCGCATTTATATATGGATCTGGAGTTAAAAAGCCAGGTCCTTTTTTTTTGAACAGTAAAACCTTTTCATTTTGTACAAAGCTGTACTCATCTTATACCTTGCTTGTTTCGGTTTATACATTTTGTTTTCCCGCCAGCCCGATTTTTTTGATGGCCAGCAAGATCTGGCAACCATACATTTGGTCAAAGACAGTTCCGCTAACAAAGTTCAGGCTTTTGCATTTTACCGCACGGGTAAAAAGGATTATTCCATAAATGCCGGATATCTTTTCAGAACTTTTACGGAGGGGGAGAAAGTGCCCATTATTTACGAAACTTCACAGCCCGAAAAAGGTGCCATCTACAGCTGGTGGGGTTATTGGGTAACCTGGGGTGAAACACTTTTCTCTATCGTACTTATCGTATTGTTTTACCAGATAGCAGTAGCAATTACCAGTAACCCATCTCCTGAAGCAGTTATCGAACAGTTATCGTACAAGCCGCGTAAAAAGAGAAAATACGAAGACTAATTCGTTTCCTGGTTGTAGGTTTTTCTAATATATTTATTCCTAAGGGCGGTTTACTTTGCGTTTAAAAAATAAGGGCATCACGCGGTAAAGCCATGACACCCTGTTTTAACCCTGCTGCAACTTTATAGTTAAACTACCATTTTCAGGTTCTATGATTGCTGTTTAAAGCAAAGGTTTAAAACAGCTAAAAATATTTTTTTATTTTTTTTGGGCCGGGCAATTCTGCTACTATTTGGCTTTGGTTGCGTCGCACTCTTGTACTGATGGAATTATATATTGAGCTTTATTGAAGCGGAGCTGAGACTGTAGTGGTTTGTCAATGATATGCTCATTCACCCATTAAAAATATAAGCCTGTTAATTGCACTATCAACAGGCTTATATTTTATCTATTCCCAATTAATCATTGGCCTCTCACTGTTTCACAAACTTTTCAACATCTGTGCCATTATCATCTTTCACCCTCACTATATAACTACCCGGTGCCAGCCTGCCAATGCTAAAATTGTATGTAGCAGCTTTTACTGTAAACAGCAGCAATGTTTTGCCCTGTACATCCATTATTGCAATGGTGCTGGTTATGGCTGGGTTTAAACCCTTTACCGTAAGCTTATCTTTTGCTGGGTTGGGATACAGTTGTATGCTGCCGGGTTTTAGATAATTGGTGCTGATGGTTTTACTATAGCTAAACTTACCGTCTTTATCTACCTGTTTAAGGCGGTAATAATTGCTGCCCTGCAAAGGTAATTTATCGGTATAAAAATAATCTTTAACCGCAGTACCAATGCCTGTGCTGTTTACCTGTGCAATAGCTGAATAGTTAGCGCCATTGCTACTGCGCTCTACGGCAAAATAGCTGTTATTTAATTCTGTTGTAGTTTGCCAGTTAAGGTTTACATATTGCTTAGTTTGCGTTGCGGCAAATTTTGTGTAGGTTATGGGAAGAATTAAATCTGCGGTATTATAGCGTACGAGAATTAAAGAATTGATACCACCTCCGCCACCTGTTAAAACTAGTTTGCCATCTTTTTGTAATAATCCTGCATAAGGAATAGTAAAATCATCTCCAATAATATCTGTTTTAGAACCATTTATTCCAAAAGAAGAATCTAAAATACCATTCTTGTTTAAACGAGCAAGGGCAAAATGAAAATAACTATAATTTGAAGGGTACACACTACCAGCTAGTATTATCTTTTCATCATCCTGAATCAGGACTGTTTTTCCCTCAGATCTGTCTTCTCCAAATTTAATATAGGTTATCCCATTTTCACCAAAACTACTGTCTGCATTCCCGTTTGTTTTAAAACGTACCACAGTCATTTTTGTAGATGACGAAGGATTGTATGTGCGGCCTGCTGCAACAATTTTTCCATCCCCCTGTAAGGCAATCTTACTAAGTATTGAAGCAGAACTACCTGCCCCAAATTGAACTTGTGCCTCGCCATTATTACCAAAACTCTCATTTCTTCTACCATCGGGCAGGTATCGTATTAAAAAATAAGCCCCCTGGTTACTGGCAGTGTACATGCCACCCAATATTATTTTTTCATCGCCAGGTTGTATGGCAATATCATTTACAATAATATTGGAGGAGAGGAATTCTAATAATATCCCTTTATTGGCAAAGCTATGATCCAGCGTTCCATCTGTAAGAAACCTTACCATAAATAAATTTTGGACATCATTTTCATCATCACGCCTATAACCTGCCACCACAATTTTGCCATCAGACTGTATTGCCATACAGGAGGTATAACTTTTTACCCCAACATTTGTAGTAGCAATGCCATTTATACCAAAACTGTTGTCTATAGTTCCATCTTCATTATAGCGAATGACAATTATCTCAACAAAGTGGGCACCATAGATATCCTGATATTCATGATACCCTGCTGCAACAATTTTTCCATCCTGCTGAATTTGAACTGATTCCGCCATTGCGCCAAGCCCTGAAATACCCGTAAATACAAGGCCTTTATCTCCAAAATTAAGATCAATATCCCCATCAGTATTATTTCTGCTAAGTGTAAATCCATAAGCGGCATTAATTAAACTGCCACTGGCAGAAATTATTTTCCCATCCTTTTGTAACGCAAGTGAGTTAGACTCTGCTAAATTTATGTTACCGAGAGCTATTCCGTTTATACCGTATGTAAAATCTAAAATTCCAGGTTGCGCCATACTTGCTACTGAAAAAATAAACAAGCAAAAAAGCAAAATGATCTTTTTCATAATTATTTTTTTTAGAGTGATTAGTTGTTTGAAATTACCTCGCATTGATCCGTGGCAGTGCAGTTATTATCATCATCAGTATTGGAGCCATTGCATTTTTTTCGTTTGTTTTCACATTCAATAAAAAGCTTCCTGTTTAAGGAACCGGTTTTATTATTTTTTACTGCCTGAAAAAAAAATGGTAGCACGTTGTACAATGTATTTAACTACATCATTAATTGTAGTAAGCCCTGTTCCAAACTCGCTTTGAAAATTACAGGTATCGCAATCTTTATCCAATCCATGATGCATCTGGCAATCAACATACAATTCTGTGGCTTTTGAAAAGTGTGTGGCTATATCATACATATTTAATGAACTGGCCTGAACCAAATCGGGAGAACTTCCCATTTTATCCACTCCATAAGGTCCATGCCTATTGTCAATGCAGGTATCTTCTTTATTATATTTTGTATGATCATTATTATCTGGTGAAAATTTTATATTTTGACTGTTATCTTCATCAAAATGAAAAACGTCATCGAGCTTACCATGAAAAGCAATAACGGGGGTGAGATAATTACTTCTTCCCGAACCAGTGAAAAAATCATAGCCGCTTGCATTATACCCGGTAGGCAAAGAAAGGCCGCTCCACATAACGAGTAAGGCCTTAATCTTCGAGTGATAGTCCACAGTACTATCTGCATAATAATAATCTGCATTGATGCTGCCCAATACATCTTTAATATTGGGTGAACCAGTTGGAGAAGGGGAAGCTTCGAATACCATATCATCCGTGTACCAGGCGGCAAGGTTTGCCGGAACCCCGCCTGCACTTGCACCTGCTACAAATAAAGAGCTTAAACTAATTCTGTAAGGGTCGTTCCAATAACTTTCGTTTTGCTGTCGTTTAATTATACTGCGTATAGCCCCCCTCGCATCCTGGCAGGCGCGATATTGCGCCAGTTGGTTTTGTACACTCCGGTAAGTACTGTTATCATCTTTTTTACCGCGGCGGTATTCTACGCTTATGGCTACAAAACCACGTTTGGCGAATTCCATGCATAAGGTTACTGAAATGTCTTTGTCTTTACCACTACATTCTTTAAAAGCACCTGCATGAAAAAAAATAACAACCGGTAAAGCACAACCGCCTTCACCCAGGAAATTATGATAGGTAGGATAATACACATCGTAGTGTAGTGCGGTAGTATCGTTTTCGCATAATGTGGCAGAAGGGGCGGGGCAACTGCTGCCCTGGTATTCATCTTCCAAATACTTTACATCGGTACAGGTAGTTGGTAAAGGGTTTTTAAAGTAAGGTACATTATAAATAACAGTAACATCTGTAAAAAGGGTAAGTTTTAAATTAATGCTACAGGTAAAAGGGGTATCGCATGCTGTAGGTGCCTGGGCAACTGCCATATTTAAACTTATGAGTAATATAAGGATGGAGAGAAATATTCTTTTCATTTTTTTTAAATTTATAAGCGGGTTAAAAAATATGCGCAGCAGTTTTAATGACTTATTTAATAAAGCTGCTTTGCAATAAGAAGCTGTTAAGGGTTCAATTTAAAAAGGTATACACCGGAGGGCTAGCTGTTAATATTACAAGCCATGCCATGCGTAATTCTGCAGCCTTTTAAATTGATTTATAAATATGCGTAAAAGGTCCCCTTATTTTGATATTTGCACAGTTACTTTTCCAACAGATACCTGATTTTTTTTGTACAATGCAAAAAAATATCAATCGGGGGGGGGTAATTAATTACCCTGTTAAAGTAAATTTTGCAAAATGGGGGAATAAAAAATTTTTTCATGGTTGTGGGATTGGAATTGAATAAACAAGGTAAACTCTTTTTTCTACATTTTCAATATTAATTTTGGCTGGCTTTGCCCAATTGTTAACTGTACATCTTCGTATTATGCTACGCTTAGATATAAGCAGCATTACTTACTAACAGTACAAGACATGCACTTCGCTCTTTGTTCCGGAGAGCTTCGGCAGTTGAAGAACGCCGTCACTCAAGGCTATGGCGTACAAGAGTGCGATGCAACTGGGAAGCTTTGAAAAATAAATGCCGGGCTAATAAAATATCTTTATACAGTTTATTGCCTGCTATTAATTTCCCCCCCGCATCGCATTAAGCTTTTAATATTGCAGCTTCGCTATTTTGCCATTAGAGCCGGCAAGAAAAACAGCATTTCCTTTCTTTGCTTTTTGGCATACATGAAAACTTTGCCCGGAGATCAACTGCCAGTTTAAACCGCCATCGTTCGAAACATCGACGCCGCTTGTGCCGCAGGTAATTAGTTTTTCTTTGGTAATATATTCCACACAACTGCGGTAGCCGTGCGGCGGCGTATCAGGATATGAAAAATTAGTAGTGCCCCCATCAAAACTTACAAGTATGCAATTAGCTAAACGCAAAGTATCATTCGCAAAATCACCTCCTACAATTACGGCCTTATTATCATTTATAGCAATAGAATTGGCGCCTTGAGAATTCTTTCCCTGAAGTATATCCAAAGTTGTTTCACAAAATCCACCAACGTAAAGTCGGGATTTTATTCCGCCACTAACATACACAATGGCTTGACTATTATTGTTTCTGGCATACTTGATATTAGTGCCACTTGAAGCAAAAAAAGCTTCCCCTTTACTGGCTTTTGTGTACTTGGTTTTTTTATCCAAAATACCCCATGTGTTTCCAAAATCTCTGGTAGATGCAATAAAAAAATAATCCTCAGGAGGATCGCCAATTACAACACCATTTCCATCTGCATCAAAATCCATCGCATCTAAAAACATGCCTTTTGTACTGTCTTCAAAAACTTTGTACCAGCTTTTACCGGCATCTTTTGTTTTTAAAATAATGGCGGGTTCGGAAATGCCCATAATAATGGCCGTATTTGCATCGAACGCTTCTATATCTCGAAAATCCCGCTGCTCGTAGCCCTTTACTGTAAGCCATTCAAAGGTTTTACCGCCATCAACTGATTTTGCAACTGTGCCGTTACTACCACTTGCCCAAACAATATTATTATCTACAACACTTAAACCTCGGAGGGATGTTTTTCTTCCGGAATCTAATATATTGATGACTGGTTTTTGCGCCTTGGTTTGTATAGTAAGAAAGATACATACAAGTACTAAAATATTTTTACCCTGCATAGAAGTTCAAATTTGTAATGCGGGAAATTAGCACAATTCCTTGAACAATTACGTTGATGGATTTTGGTGCAGAATAGTATACCTCGGTACAAGAGTGCGACGCAACGAAGTTTAATAGTAATAGAAAAAGCCGGGCCAATAATGCCTTTTAAAAATGATTAATAAAACCGTTTAGCATTAGTCTTCGCCTGTCTTTTTTAAATGTTCTGTATCGGCTTTCAGCATTTGCATTCCTTCTTTAAAACTCATATAAGCAACATTGTTTTGCTTATGATTAATGGCACTGATGCGCTGGAGTAAATGCCAGTGGCGAATAATTTCTTTCCAGGCAAAAAAGATGGAATGTTTGGGATCGTAAATATGCGTGGGCTCGCTGCCGGAACCGTTGAGCTCAATGATAGAAAAATTTTTACCTTGTTTTAACTCTTGCCATGTGTTGAATTTGATGTCCATTCTTCCAAAATAAAAGCCGGGAATCTGTAAGCAAACAGCATCAATGGTTTTGGTTAAGGCTTCATCTATTTTGTTGCCGGCATCTAAAAATTTGGAACCTCTTGCATGGTTACCATAAGGCACCAGTAACTCCTGCTGTTTGGGCTGTAATACCTGCTGCAGGCGGTTTCCATAAACTTTCTGCAGCTCTGGTATTTGCAGTACAAAACGTTTTTC
>JBBRDW010000116.1:0-14105 GCA_038203525.1 Chitinophagales bacterium
TCAAGACTTAGAAGTGAATTCCTAAACAAATTGGGCTACTGACGAGAAGAAATACGGCAGGCAACAAATAAGGCTTCGTCGGGTGCGCAGCACCAACGATGAAGCCACGGTTGTACGGAAGCGCACGGTAGGGGCTGTGAAGTAGTTATTATTATGGGGATTGCGTTTTGTCAAGCTGACTCATACATCAACTAACCTCAGATGGCCTGTGAACAAGTCAGTATTTATGGCAGGTCTTATCATTTTGTTTGTGTTTTCCAAAGCTGTCCGGGTAATATTGGTTAAGGGTTTTACCGCTTTTCTTCTTCCTTTTTAGTATAGGTGCATAACATTGCCTGGCCGCATTATACAGTTTCATTTTTTAGTATGCCCGTAGCGGTTATACAAGCCAGTAAATCCGCAGCCATTTTTTTTCCGCAGAGGTGTGTCACGAATGAAAAGGATTGATATTTGTTTTCAATGCTGTATAAGAGATGGCAGCAGTTCTGTCGCATACGCCATGCATTTGGAGTATGCAAACCACCTGAAGGCGCTGTGTTCAAAAAGCATGGTGCTGAACGTTCAGGCAAAAGGTAGTGTAAAGACATTATCAGGTAAGTGTAGAGAAGCTGAATGCAAATGAACCGTTGAAGAGTGTCGAAAGAGAAAACTTGTTGGTAAAACTGTTGGCTTCTTTGCGCTGACAGGACAGACTGTAACGAGCAACTGTTTACTGGCTAGAGACCAACCGGCATTAAGACGGCAGGAGCTTTACACAGGCTTTTATACGGAACGTGGGAAACTGCTGCTACGATGTGCTGATATGCCTTACACATTGCTGTAATTCAAGGTATCCCTCAGGGAGCCGATGGGTAGCAGAGTGGCGGACTGAATCGTAGTAGTGATGAAGTTTCTGTAATGGAAATGGAGCGAAGGGTTAAGCTCTTTCATTTGCACTAAGAAAGACAACATGGAGCAATCTGTGGACGATCGAGTTTAGTTGAACTATGCATATGAATCTTCTTATGCTGAAAGAGAAGAGCCGTGTGAGGTGAGAACCTCAAGCACGGTTCTGTGAGAGGCTTGGGCTGAAATGCCTTTGCCTAATCGACTCTGCCATGGGGGACTCTGCGGCTTCGCTTCGGTAAAAGCTGAATATATAATCCAACAGTACAAGCGTGCGACGCAACGGAAGCGTCATAGTGTTCCTGCAGCCGGGCCCAAAATAAATTTCCCCGTTTTCGTTTTTCGAAAAAATGATCTGAAGAATAAAATGAGGTTGTAATTTACAGCCTCAAAAAAAATACAATATGAAAAGACATGCAACCGCCGTTTGGAACGGCTCAGGTAAAGAAGGCAGCGGAGTGGTAAGTACACAAAGCGGCGTATTGACTGGCACACAATATTCGTTTAAGTCAAGATTTGAAGATGGCATTGGTACAAATCCAGAAGAGCTTGTTGCTGCTGCGCATGCCGGCTGTTTTGCAATGAAACTGAGCTTTGTATTGGGCGCTGCTGGTTTTACCCCCGAGTCGCTCGATGTTACCGCAACCATTGATCTGGATACTGCTCAGGGTAAAATTGCAGGCTCACACCTGGCTTTAAAAGCAAAAGTGCCGGGTATTGATAAAGAGAAATTTGATGCCTGTGTTGCTGATGCAAAAGTAAACTGCCCCATTAGTTTGTTATTAAACGCAGCCATTTCGATAGAGGCTGAATTAATGGCATAAAGCCATAATTTGTTACGATGATTAAAGTGATAGGAATTCCTTTCGATGCAAATTCTTCGTTTCTTAAAGGGGCTGCTTTGGCACCACCGCGTATAAGGTTAATGGAGCGTGACGGTAGTGCAAATACTTTTGCCGAGAATGGTTTGGAGATATTGGAAGGTGTTACGCACCTGGATATCGGCGACCTCCAAATTAATATGGTTAATGCAGAACGGGTTTATGGTTTAATAGAACATACCATAGCCGAAAACCTTAACGGTAACGTAAAGATGATTTCGCTTGGTGGGGATCATTCTATCACTTTTCCTGTTGTTGAAGCATACAAGAAAAAATATGGTAGCATCAATATTTTACATATAGATGCGCACGCCGATCTGTACGATAATTTTGATGATAATCCCTGGTCGCATGCTTCACCCTTTGCAAGGATTATGGAAAAAGGTAACGTTGGTTCGCTTACGCAGGTAGGCATACGTACGCTAAACAGGCACCAAAGAGAACAAGCTGAAAAATTCAATGTAACAGTAATTGAAATGAAAGATTTTAATTTTGAATTTATCAAAAAACTGGAAGGACCTTTATATATTTCACTTGATCTTGATGGGCTTGATCCTGCGTATGCTCCGGGTGTTTCGCATCATGAGCCGGGGGGATTGTCAACACGTGATGTTATTTCAATAATTCAAAAAATTGACGTAGCTGTTATAGGTGCGGATATTGTGGAATACAATCCCACACGGGATCTAAATAACGTAACCGCAATGGTAGCCTTTAAATTATTAAAGGAACTGATTGCTAAAATGGTTTAAAAATATGGAAGTTGTAACCCGCAAAGCTATTGTTGAAGATGCAGAACTGGTTGCCCCGCTTTTTGATGCATACCGTGTATGGTATCATCAGAAAGCAGACGCTGAAGGAGCTTTGCATTTTATAATAGAAAGATTGCAGCATAAATGAGAGCGCCATCTTTATCGCTTTTATTAATGGCGAAACAGTCGGGTTTACACAATTGTACCCAATATTTACGTCGGTTGGTATGCAACGCACTTTTCTGCTAAATGATCTTTTTGTTATAGATACTGCCCGGGGAAAACATGTTGCAACTGCTTTATTAAATGTTGCAAAAAAACATGGCCGTTCATTAAATTGCAAATGGCTGATGCTGGAAACGGCGACCGGTAATTTTGCAGCCCAGGCGTTGTATGAAAAAGATGGATGGGTAATTGAAAACACTCAGTTTTATAGTGTTGCATTATAAGAAAGCTCCTGAATTTCAGGGGCTTTTTATTTTTAATAGATTTCCATCCCGGCTTCAACTCATCCATCAGCTTTGCTTTGCGCCGGAGCGGATCTCTTTTACAATAATCTATATATCCAGCAATTGGATTACTGATGGCGCAATATTCAACAACAGCTGATAAGAAAGCTTACGCAGTAATTGCAAGCATTTGTGCATATTGAGCGATCGTGATTGGCTTCACAAAGTAGTCTGTTACAGCTTCAATATTTTTTGCACGGTCTACATCTGCTTCTGAGATAGACGAACTGATGACATAAATAATAATGTCTTTTGCAAGCTTTGGCTTTAGCTCGGAAAACGCTTCAAGAAACTGCCATGCATCCATAAATGGCATATTTACGTCAAGGAAAATCACGTCTGGCAAAGCCTCTTTGTTAGCAACTGTTGCCACCAAAAAATTGAGGGCTTCGCCTCCGTCAGAAAAAATAAGAATGTTTTTGGTAATGTTAATTCGCTCAAGCATTTTTCTCGATGTGATCTGATAAATCTGATCATCATCAATAATACAAATTGTATTAATTTTCATAATAGATGTGGTGGGGGGTAAAGATTATTTGACAAATATAAAAAAATCCGGTTCATAAAATTGACCGGATTTGAAAAATGATAGGTATTAGACTTAATTCAGGTTTGTTTCAATTAAATTAATTGGCGTGTAATTGTTTTATTTCTGCAGTAAGCTTCGGTATAATTTCAAAGGCATCGCCAACTATACCGTAATCGGCAGCTTTAAAAAATGGTGCTTCCGGGTCTTTGTTTATTACAACAATCGTCTTACTCCTGTTTACACCCGCAAGGTGCTGTATAGCCCCAGAAATGCCAATAGCTATGTACAAGTTGGGAGCTATCTGGAAGCCTGTTTGTCCCACATGCTCGTGATGCGGGCGCCAGTGACTGTCTGCTACAGGGCGGCTACATGCTGTTGCAGCATGTAACTCATGGGCAAGGTCTTCAATCATGCCCCAGTTTTCGGGCCCTTTTAAGCCACGACCTGCACTTACTACAATATCGGCTTCTGTTAAGGATACTTCTCCGCTAACTTTATTTACAGCGGTCACTTTTACTTTGGCTGTTTCTATTGCAATATTTAACTGGCTTATTTCAGCTGTTCCTTCGCCTGCAACGGTTTTATAACTGTTTGGGTTAAGCGATATTATTTTTATGGGCGACAGAATATTTATGTTGGCAAATGCCTTGCCGCTGAAAACGGTTTTCTTAACAACGAAGCCATGGGCGGTATCGGGCAATGCTATGGCGCCTGCCGCCAAACCTGCTTTTAAACCCGCCGCAACCCTTGGTGCAACTGACTTTCCGGTCTGGTTGTGGGCGAAGACAATTACTGTGGCACCTGTTGCTGTAACGGCGGCTGCAACGGCTTTTGAGTAAACCTGTGCATCAAGCAGGTTTAGGCTTTCGTTGTTTACCTGGTTTACTTTACTGATGCCGTATTTGCCTAAGGCGGCTAAATCGTCACTTACTGTGCCAAGCAGTAAACCTTCGGCAGAAACGCCGAGTTGTTTTGCAAGATCAGCGCCATAAGTTAGTACTTCGTAAGAGGCTTTTTTTATATGACCGTCTGCGTGGTCTATGAATATTAGAACTGACATATTTAAAGTTTGTAGTTTGTAGTTTGAAGTTAGCGATTACTGTTTGCCGCCAATTGATTACCTGTTTGAATATGTTGAATAATGATCTATAGCAAAAGAGTGCGACGCAAGAAAAGCTTAATAGTAGTAATGTAGCCCGGCTACAAAAAAAGCACCAACCACCAACTTTCTTAAATGGCTTTGGCTTCTTCGTGCAGCAGGCGAACGAGTTCTGACACGTTATCGGCTGCCACCAATTTTACACCAGCTTTTGCTGGCGGCAGTTCGAAACTTACTACACTTGTTAACGCTTCTATTACCGTGGGCTCTGCCACTTTTAATGGCTTTGTACGGGCAGACATAATGCCACGCATATTGGGTATGCGCTGCTCGGCCACACCCTTCTGGCAACTTACCACTATAGGCAGCGTTACTTCGCAGGTTTCTTCGCCACCTTCTATATCGCGGTTGATGGTGGCCGTTGTACCGTTAAGATCAAGCTTAGTTGCAAGTGCTACATAGGGTAAATCCAGCAGCTCGGCAACCATGCCGCCGATGGAAGAACCATTGTAATCGATGGTTTCTTTGCCGGTTAAAATAAGATCGTAAGCGCCCAGTTTAGCCTGCGCGGCTATTTGCGCTGCAATAAAATAACTATCGCTGCTTTCGGCATTTACGCGAATGGCTTCATCGCCGCCAAGCGCAAGTGCTTTGCGGATAACGGGATCGCAATCTGCGCTGCCAACGGTTATTAAATGCAGCACAGTGGCAGCATCTTTCTCTTTTAGTTCTATTGCTCTTACGAGCGCATACCATTCATCGTAGGGGTTAATGATCCACTGAACGCCATTCTCTTCCAGCTTTGTATTGCCGTCTTTGAAAGCGATTTTAGATGTTGTATCGGGTGTTTTACTGATGCAGACGAGTATCTTCATTACACGTAAATTTTGAAAGAATCACTGGAAAAATAAATTAGTTGTCTATGCAACTAATTGCAAATATACTATCTTAACTATTGTGGCGAAAGTTTGTAGAAGTATTTATTAGAAAAAATAATTTGTATGTGTTGTAATCTGGCTGAATAATAAAGTGGCCGGTTATTTTTCCAGTAGCTGTATGCCGGTTTTTGTAAACGCTATTTGTTGTTTTTTGTACAGCGCACCGGTAGTCATTTTAAAAACTTTTTTGCTCATGCCAAAGAAGGCATAAATGTCTTCGGGCTCGCTTTTATCGTGGTAGGGTAGGTAGCCGTTGTTTTCTTTAAGCAGTCGCAATATTTTATCAGACTGATCTTCTACGCGCTGGTAGCCTGGTTTGCCAAGCATCACATCAATTTTATTGTCGGGACGAATGGTTTTTATGTAACCCTTCAACTTGTCGCCAATATTAATATCCTGGAATAACTGGTTGGCATGCAACAGGCCTATATGCAGGTTGTTAATAATTGCCACATAGCCCAGATCGCTGCGGCGCTGTATTACTAGATCTACCGGTTCCATTTCTTTTACCGTAAGTTCTTCATTGCTGAACTGTGCATTTATTTTTTCGGTAGCAGCTACACGGCCTGTTTGTTTGTCAAGATAAATTTTTACAAGGTATTCGCCGCCCACCTGCATGCCCACGATTTGTTGCGATTTTGGAACAAAAATATCTTTCATTAAACCCCAGTCGAGGAAGGCACCATGCTGGGTGGTGCTTACGCACTTCAAGTGTACAATATCATCAATAACCCCTTTGGGTTCTTGTGTAGTGGCGATGATGCGGTTATCAGAATCGTGGTAAAGGAATACTTTTATTTCATCGCCCACTTGTGTAGCTGGCGGTACAAAACGTTTTGGCAAAAGAATGCCGGCATCATCATCATCGAGATAAACGCCAAAATCTACTTCGCGTAAAACTTTGAGTGTATTGTATTCGCCAATTTTTATCATAGCTTATTTGTAAAGTGGGTAAAGGTACAAAGAATGAAGCAGCAGGCTATGTGCTTTGAACCGTGCATTTTGCTGTATGTATTAAATGACTATGGTATTGTTTTGATGATTGCAATTGCCGATTTTTTTTCTGGTGTACAAGTGTGCGACGCAAGGAACGATTACCAGAGATTTGGTGCCAGGCCCAAAAAAATGCTATAAAAATTGTGCTGGTTCATTTAATCGATGGATGATTATTTCATCGCCAACATTTATTATTCCTTCGCCACTATGCAAAAGATTTTGGCCAAAATATACATTGTTATTTTTCATGCGGTAGGTGGCCAATGTTTTTAAAGGTTCTTTAGATTTAGTTGCATTGCTTTGGTTAATGGTTGGTATTGGGCACCGTGCACAAAGCTTTACGCCATAAAAATTAATATTGTTGATAGTGAAGTGTTTCATGCGGTCTTCTTCAAATGCCGGACCGCCTGTAAAAACAATGTTCGGTCTGAAACGGTTGATGGGCAAGGGTTCTGTGAGGCGGCCGTTAAGATCATCCAGCGAAGACTGCCCGATGATCAGTAAGGGATAGGCGTCTGAGAAGCTGGTAATTTCATTATTTGCAGCATAGCTTTCATCCACTTTTCGAATGGTAGCATCTGGCATGTATACCAGCCTGCATTTGGTGGAAAGCATATCAGAAAACCATTTATCTGCATCAGGATTTAAAAACTGCGCAATGCATTCATCATCCCAAATTTTTACACTGGCTGTTTCATTTGACTGTGGTGTTGCAGGAATATTTATTGCATCGCCATTTATTTTATGCTGCACCCGCAAGCCATCTCCACTAAGTGTAACTTGCAGTAACGCCATTTCTGCAAATGCTCTTTGCGTAAGAAAATTATTGTGTTCATCAACGACCATCCACCTCCGGTCGTGTTGAAAACCCCTGTCTGTAATAGTAGCGGCTGGCATAGCAAAGCCACCCAAAGATTTAATAGGATAAATAAATAATTCACTTACGGTAAGCATGCAACAAATATAGCGGGTAATTTTTTTTGAGCCCAACTGCATTGCTGCTATTGAACTTTTGTTGCGTCGCACTCTTGTACTTTTATGTCAGTATGCAGCACATTGCTAAGAACTTTACAAAAGCATACGACCGCCCAATCAAGAATGCCGATGTTTATTAACTATTTTAGTCCTAAACGCAATCGTAAATAAAACCCTGAAGAAAATTTTCTTCAGGGTTTATTAAAATTTATTCGGTCGCAATGTAGATTAGAACACAACGTGCTATCTTAGATATTGACTACAAATTCACGACTCACACCAGGAATGCCGGTATCTGCTATACCGCTAATAGAAAACTGTGCTCTGTCAGTACATAATATATTACATACAAATCTTCCAACATCGTCGGTATTTCCGCTGGCAGAAGGTTGCGCAGTACCACCAGATACAACGACGCCAACTGAGATAAATGGACCTGTAATGCCGTCATTATCTCCCATTGCCAACTCGGCAAAAACTTTTAAAAATCCGGTTTCGCCTGTATTTATCTCATTTGAAATTGTTGGCCCTTTTAAGTCGGTATCAACATTCACAGTAAGTTGAAGTTTTGAAGCCAAGTCCTCTGGATTAAAACTACCATTATCATTATTAAATCCAAGGAGATTTCCAGTGGATACAATTTTAAAAGCTAGCTTCAACTTCTCCAGGCTATTTGTTGATTTTGCAAGATCAATTGTATTGTTTAAAGATAAAACTGTACTCTCTTTTGCAATTTTCATGGCTTCGTTCGCAGTCGCTTGCAGCTCGTCACCCACTCCAACTAAATGCCCTATTGCAATAACATCTAAAAGGCTTTTTAGCACAGGCTCCAATTTTTCAAAATCAGGTGCATTTGCAAGTAGGGATGGAATCAGTCTGTTTTTCAAATCATCTTCAATAATAACCAACATATCATCTTGATCCTTTACAGTTACCCCATCGGGTGAAATGGCTGCTTTTTCTAATATCTCTTTTACCTTAGATAATTCGGGAGGAAAAATTGATGTTTTTTTTTCATTTCCTGTTACCGGAAGAGGCGTTGGCGTATTATCTGGTACGGTGTTAATAGCACTTGGTAAAGAAATTGCCGGCCTTTTGGGATTACCCAGTATGGTATCTAAAATATCATTTTCTTTTGAATTGGTTTTGCTTTTGGGTACCCCAGTTGCAGGGCTGCTACCAGCACTTCCTCCACCCCCTACAATGTTACTGGCCGATCCGCTTTCTTCTGTTACTTGATTCTGCCTGCTGTCAAAATCTTTTGCTGCATTCAATGCAGCCCCTCCACCAGAAATTGTTTTTGTAGCAGGAGTGGGTAGTGGAGGCAAGCCCAAAAGCATTGGCGCCAAAGAAGCGGCAATTTTTGCCATCTCCACCTGGAAGTTTGCGAACGTAGCCATGTTTGCTCCCGCCTGGTTTCCTGCAGCAATGGCGCCTGTTGAAGACGCATTTAACGCACTTTGAGCAAGAGCGGAAGTTTGTGCAATACCGCTCATATCTCTAAATAAATTGGCCACGGTTATTGCTTGTAGAACTCCCTGCATGCCTGTTGGGTCGGGCAATTGTTGCGGGCTTTGAATACTCAATACAGAAGAATCGAGATTGCCTGGTCTTTGTACACCATCCACCGTATGCTGACCTGCCTGTACCGCAGCAATTTCGGGTGCGCTAAATGGAATGGGCGAATCCTGCCAGTTCCAGAAGCGGGTCATATCAAGTTTTTCAGCAGAATTATACCTGCCCAATACGGCTTCGCCAAAGATGCCATCAGTCGGCAGCGCTACTTTTTTGGTGGTTATATAATCTGCATTAATATTATCTTTTTTCCATGCCTGCCATTTTTCATCTTCATTATCATGAAAAATAAAAGCAAGACTATTGCCCATTACTGCAATGGGTTTTGGGTCTATGTATTCTGTAAGACTTAATTCTTTTTTATCTTTTCCAATTGGTATTTTATAAGGACTTAATTGCATAGAGAGGAAGTGGGAACTAGAATTCATCCAAATCTGTTGGCTATAATAAAGGGCATCTTCGTTTAATAAGCCACTTAATTCAGAAATGCCAATCGGGGGTTCAAATTCTAATATCAAGACTTTTGAGGCATTTTTTGGGACTGCTATTGATAAATCTAAATTCACTGCATTTCCTCCGTTTTTTCTTATTTTAAAAGTTAAACTTTGTTTTAAAAAAACAGTAGAGTTTGCCGTAAATTTTCCTTCAATTGACACGATGCTGCTTATTGGTATCTCGAAAGGAATATCAGGGTTTGGTGTGCTATTACTAAAACCATTGCCGTTATTTTTTATTTCTAATGGTTGGCCAGATTCTTTGTTAATTATTATAGATATTAAGTTAGTGTGATCTGAGGTATCCCACTTTACATTTATGATAGCGTCATCCGCATCCATTTTCCAGGTCCTGTTTCCACTATCATAGTCCTTTGCTACATTATTACGCATTGCCAAATTGAAATTTGAAACAATTTTTGCTTGCTCTTTACCAGCCTTTGACGCTGCTATAGCTCCTGCTTTACTCATGATTATTCATTTAAATTGTTATAAAATATTACTGAACCGTTCTCTGCAATTTGGGTTACTCTAGTTAAGCGATTCGCCCCGGATAATAATTTTTTTATCCTTTGGTTCTTTGCTGCAGAAATTAAAATTGATTTGAATTTGTTAATAAGCCTTTCATCGTCAAAATCGATAATCTCCATCGGTATAAAAATGCAACGTTTATACCTGTCTAATTTTACCTTTGTGGTATATGCCTGAACTACTTGCCAATACTGAATGGTAAGGGCGTGCATGTGGTTATAATTAGTGATTGTTCTGGTTGTAATTGTTTCGGACTCTTTTTGTGAAAGCTCCGATACTACAGAAGCCCTTTTATTTCTGGATGAAAAGGAGTTTTGTTGAGTAGCATTATCAATATTTTGTTGCATGCCACTTGAAACGTCCCTTTGGCCAGCCGATGATGAAACTGAAGTAGCCTGTGTAGCGTTTATCGATTCACTGGCCGAGCCACCTGCCAATATTCCAGCAGGCAAAATACCACCAGCAGCAACCCCAACATTTGTAGACGAGCTAACACTGCCAGTTTGAGATGAACCAGACTGCATTTCGGCTGCTGTTGCATTGGCAATTTCAGAAATAGCCCTGTTTTGTGTTTCAGCGTTACTTAATTTTTCACTTTGTGCCACATCTTCAGAAGTTGTTCCGGCAGTGGTTCTCTGCCAGTCTATGATGGCTATTTTGGTACTTTCACCAGGCGCAAGTGCAATGCTTTTGATAAGGCTTCCCAAAGTAATTCCTTCGGCAAACCAGCTTTGCTCATAGGTTAGTAATGCGCCAAACCCAGGTGTATCATAACCCATAGTTCTGTCATCATAATTTAAAGTTACCCGACCCGATATGAGTTTTTGATCTTTTCTTTTTGGTGCATCAATCATAACCACCGTATCGTAATAAACAACCTCTACCGGGTATTCGCCCATTGTTGGTACTAATTCTTTTGGAGCTTCCGGGTCATCCTTTACGGTAATTATTTGGGGGTTAACAGGCACTGTATTATTTTCTTTTGAGCCGCTGCCTGCAATAGCTGCTGATGGGCTTACTACACCCAGGTGATCATTCACTATCAATCTGGCTGCAATGAACGGAGCCCATTTGGCAAGGTCTTGTATTTCCTTAAAATTAAATGCTTCTCTCAATAATTTGCCTGATTTATCCCCAACCCCTGTCAGTAAACCCGGCTCAAGAAACCTTAGCCTATTCAAAGATTCAGAAAGTGCTTTTGCAGCTATCATTTCATCAGGCAATTGCCCCTCTTTGGGTTTCAAATTCTTGTTATTAATACTACTTATATAGCGGGCGTTTTGAAAAATATCTGAGAGACCCAGATCGTAGAGGTTACTTATTTTTAGCTCCTTCAAAACTTTTGCCTGCTCTGCTGTAACCCCAATTAAAACTTCGGGGCTTTTAGAAACCAAATCACTTAAAGGAATGTTTAAAAATTCTTTCTTTACAAATTGCTTTAATTCACTCGTTTCCATATTACTTATTTTATTGGTTAAGAAATCTTTACAAAATTGATCTTTGAATGATAGCGGCACAATAGCTAAATGTAGCTATACCAGTAAAGTAAAGTCTGTCTTATTTCATTATCCTGTATGCACTTTGCCGAATAGAATTACCAACCGTATAATTGAGTGACACAACAGACGATGATAGTAGTAATGCAGCCTGCAAATAAAAAAATATTACATAATTCTATTCATCAAACCAAGCATAAATAAACCCCCGAAGAAAATTTCTCCAGGGGTTTTTAAAACCATCCCTATTCTTTTATAAATTTCATTGATTGCACTTTTTCGCCCTCTACGAACTGCAGGGAATATAGACCCGCCGTTAGTTTGCTGATGTTAACAGATGCGTTTGCGTTGCTTACATTTTGCTGTAATACTTTTCTTCCATCCATACTGTAAATACTGATGGTTGCTGAGTTTTTTATACCGGTGATATTGATGATATCTTTTGCAGGATTTGGGTAGAGTGTAATACCAACAGTTGCAAGCGATTCCTCATTTGTTTGTGCAGAAACAATTGGTGCCACATCATCATTCTTGATTTTTACGGTTGCCGTATCTGCTGCGCCGAGTGTAGCATTTACGGGACTGCTAAGTATTACATAGAAGTTTTCGTCTGGCTCTACAGTTACGTCGCCTACTATTTCTACCGATACTTTCTTGCTTGTTTGGCCCGCGCTAAAGGTGAGTGTTTTACTCAGGCTTATATAGTCATTGTCTGCAGTAGTGGCAGTATTGTTTTTGGTCTTGTATTTTACCGATACTTCCCCGTCGTAAGCATTGCTAAGCGTTACGGTCAATTTTAATTTTGCCGTGCCACTGTTGCCTTCATCCACATTTTTTCCTGCGATGGTTACAGTAGGTATTACAGATGTTACACTTACGGCTACAGGTGCTGATGTACCTGTACATCCGCTGGCATCGGTTACGGTTACGCTGTAGCTGCCGGTACTGCCTGTGGTGATGCTTTGCGTGGTAACACCATTACTCCAGAGGTAACTGCTGAATGTTTGGCTGGTGGCAATGTCTACCGTATTGGGATAAATCAGATTTACCGTACCGCTTGGTGTGGTTGTGGGTGCAGGGTTTGCATTTACCGTTACAGCGGTGGCCGTTGAAGTAGATGAACAGCCGCTGCCATTTGTTTTGGTTACTGTGTAATTGCCGCCGGTAGTTGCCGTGATGCTTTGCGTGGTGGAGCCAGTACTCCAGGTATTACCTGTTGCAGTGCTGGAAGTAAGAATTACGCTGCCGCCTGCGCAGAAAGTGGTTGCACCGCCTGCACTGATTGTTGGTGTTGCGGGTAAGGCATTTACAGTTACTATGGTGGCCAATGAGGTTGCTGAACAGCCATTGTTATTGGTTTTAGTAACGGTAAACGTACCGCTTGTGTTTACTGTAATACTTTGTGTTGTTGCCCCATTGCTCCATAAGTTTCCTGAATTGGTACTGGAAGTAAGCGTTACACTGCCACCCTCGCAGAACGTTGCTGAACCGCTTGCCGAAATAGTTGGTTTGGCTGGCAATGGATTTACCGTTACTGCTGTTACTACCGAAGATGGCGATGTGCAACCAGAAGTATTGGTAAAAGTTACAGTGTAACTACCGGTGGTATTTACAACAATACTTTGAGTGGTTGCACCATTGCTCCAGGTATTTCCTGTGGCGGAACTGGATGTTAAGGTTACGCTGCCACCCTCGCAAAATGTTGTTGTGCCAGTTATGCTAACTGTTGGTGTAGGTGGCTGTATTTTGGTTAACTGAACGGTGGTTGAGTTTACCTGTAGTGTATAACAGGGCGGTAAATTAACCGTGGCAAAACTGCCGCTTACAGTACCCGATGTACAGTTTATAATAGTATATATGCCTGCCGGTACCGTGCCTGTTTCTGTTACGGTTAAAATACCAGCAAGTGTAATGCTGCCATCTCTTGACAGTTGGTCGTTACCTGTACCGGCACCGCTGCCGTTTAGCATTTCTATTTGTAAAGTGCTGGTGGCTGACAAGGGTTGGGCACCATTTATAGTAAGCAAGCCCGGTGAACTGCCGGGTGCAATAATGCCGTTGCTGGTAAAACTATTTGTCAGGCTTATAGTACCAATACCTTTGATAGTACCGGTGTTAGAAGAGGCCACACTAATGGTAGTGGTACCTGTACTACTTTTAGTAAATGTGCCTGTATTAGTAAAGGTATGAGCACCGCCCTGTGTAAACATCTTATTGTCTCCTGTTGCATTAATACTGCCACCGTTGTTGAAAACACCGCCGTTGTTGATAATGAAGTCACCGAGTACCCAGTTCAAAGCGCCATTATTGGTAAGAGCACCATTAGCGCCGTCTATAATAGAATTGCCGGCCGTTTTGGAAGAAGTGGCACCCGGTGTAAGTGTAACATGGGTCTGCATTGTACCGCTCTGCCATTCCATAGAACTGGTTACGTTTACAAAACCT
>JBBRDW010000117.1:0-14040 GCA_038203525.1 Chitinophagales bacterium
ACCATCAGCGAATAAAAAGGAGGCTGTGAGCGGCCCTTGTAATAGCTGCGGTTGCCATTGGGTATGTAGCCGATATTTTCAATAAGGAAAGAAAAATTATCCACCATATTTTCAATCAAATCTACCCTGCCCGAAACCTGCAAACCAAGCATCGTAAAATAACTGTCCCAATAATAAATTTCACGAAACCTGCCACCCGGTACCACGTAAGGAAATGGTAATGGAATTAAAGAACCTGCCGACTGTAAGGCTTTGGCAGCAGGGTTTTCAGGGTATCGTGTAAGCACTTCCCACAAATTTTCAATATGCTTTTTAACAGGTTCTGTGGTATCTGCTTCGTAACTGGTAACCTCATTTGCTGGCAGTATAAAATTATCGGCAACAAATTTTTCAAGACTAAAATCAGCGCTACTTTTTATTGCGTCAAATTCTTCAGCGATTTTATCAATACTTTGCCTGGGAATGCAATCCGGGAAAGTCTTTCCATCAGCAAGCACCATCCCCATCTGAACTGTGTCGAACAGCTCGGCAAATTCGAAGATCTGTTTTGTTTGCATAGCTTGTACGGTTTATAACTTCTTCAAATACAAATTGATTTTTTGGGCGGGGCAGTACCACATAGATTAAACTTCGCTACAGCTTGCCCCGCGCCAGGCGGTGCTGGCCTTCCTGTACATTGAAAATACAAAGCAGTAATAATATACTGGCTGCCTCATTAAATGTATCAAATATTTTATGTTAATGCTGCTATTTTACAACCGTGCTAATGACTGGTCCCGCCGGTAAATTCAAAGGTTGCGGCTACAGTCTTCTTCTGGATCCCCTTAAAAATAAAAAGGCAAACGATCAACAATCCAATTGGCAATAGCGTAAAATAAAATGCGGTCTGCCCATCATAAGCGTCAAAAATATGCCCGGTAATAAGGGAGCCTGTTGTGCCGCCGAGTGCTGAAAAGATAATAATTAAACCCGACATTAATCCATGTTTTGGTTTTGGCAATGAACTTAAAATAACTGAATTAATTGCAGGATAAATGGGTGCCAATATCAATCCGATCAAAGGAAATATATAGGCGGCTGTCGGTGCGTGTAACCAACTGGATGCATCGCTTCCTGTTACATTTTTAGCCAGCGGCATAGCAACTAATACCAATATGGCAGCCAATACTAAACACCCGATAAGCACATAAAACCAGTTTAATTTTTTCAAAACAAAGCCGGCAAGAAAACGGCCTAAAGCAGTAGAACCTGCAAGTATACTTCCCATTTGTATGCTAAGTACCGCAGGCAGTAAAAGCACTTTATTATTGAACGTTGGCAAAAAATTCTGGATGCTCTGTTCAACAAGCACATACAGAAACGCACAAACAACAAAAGCCAGCACAATGGGCTTCACCATCAATTTAAACATCTCTGCAAATTCCTCGAGAAGCGGTTTCTTTACCTCGCTTTTCGAAGAAGATTCGTCTAACGGCGCAGCAAATAATAAAACAAATGCAAGCAGCGATAACCCACCCAAAATATAATAGGCATTAAGCCACGCCGTTGATTGAGGATTGTCATTGTCAACAAATGAACTGAAAATAAAATAGAGGGAAAGGTTACCAATCATAAAAAAAGACTCAATAAAGTTCATAAAACTTATATGCTCATTAGAACTTTTTGTAATAATGCCAATGGTGCTGTAAACACTCATTTTTATCAGGGCAAAGCAAGATCCCACTGCCACAAATAATAATTTTATGGCCATAAAACCCGGCACATTGGGTATAATAAAACAAACCCCCGCTATTAAACCCAACGCTACAAGCATTGCCCGTTTGTACCCAAAACGGGTGACATACGATGATACTAGAAAAGAAACGATGGCAATACTAAAATCTTTACAGGGGTCTATCCACGCAGCGGATTGCTTGCTTACGCCAAAATTATTCTGCACCTGCAGAATAGCGATACCGCTGCTGTTGAGCAATATTGCAAAAACAAAATAGTTGAGAAAAAGCGACAGCTTTATTTTCCAGTTTTGCATGGCAGGCGTACGTTTTATAAGTAATAAATATACGATTTACTTTACATCTGCATGGTTTAATAAAGCTGCTGCACAGTGCTGCGTATAGAACAAAAAGTACAAGAGTGCGACGCAAGAAAAGCTAAATAGTAGTAGTGTAGCCGGGCTCCAAAAGAATTACCTTTCTACGATTCTTAAACTAAAACATAGATAGCTGCAAGTGTTGCTGTTTCTGTTTGCTTCGGGTTTTGGCAACAACGGGGTGCATTGCTGGGTTGATTTGATATACCTCCGTTTCGCAGTAACGGGATGCAACAATTATTTGAGTATTTGCAGCATATTGGGTAAACAAATCCTGCACTATTTGAGGTGTGTTGTTGTTTTTTGACAGATGGGCTAATAAAAGATGGCTAAGCGCATTGGGCCGGTGTGTGGTAAATAGCTCGGCAGCCTGCCTGTTGGATAAATGCCCCTGCCCGCCGCTGATGCGCTTTTTTAGATGATAGGGATAATTACCTTCCTGCAGCATTTTTTCATCGTAGTTAGCTTCAAGAAAAGCCGCGTTACATAGTTTAAAATGCCGTATTAATTCACTGCAGGCTATGCCGATATCTGTAAAAACACCAACGGTTACAGCGTTGCAATTTATAATAAAACTGTGCGGATCATCTGCATCGTGCTGCTTTGAAAAGGCGGTAACCGAAACCCCGCCGATGGTGATGGCTTCGCCGGCAATAAAGGAATTAATGAGATGCGGTTCCAGCTTAAGGCGGCTGTTTTTAAGTGTAGCGGTTGTAATATAAACCGGCAGCTGGTATTTTTTTGAAAGAACCTCCAGGCCCGAAATATGATCGCCATGTTCATGAGAAATAAAAATAGCTTTTACGTTTTTCATTGGCAAGCCGCTTCGCTTCATACGTTTCTCTGTTTCTCTGCAAGAGATGCCTGCATCAATTAAAACAGCTTCGGTGTTATTACCTACATAATAACAATTACCATTACTGCCAGAATTTATAGATGCAATATTCAAACACATATAATAGAAACTTTACTGTTGAGATATAAAAATAAATTCAGCGCCAAAAATTTTAGGTTTCATTATACACACCTTAAATTTCAACGCTGAATTTTATATAGAATACTTTTTAAGCTTAGTAACGCTTGCGGTCGTTGTTAAATCCACCACCGCTGCTGTTTCCGCCACCACCACGGTAACCACCGCCGCCACCAGGTTTGGTGTTGCGGTCTTCGGCCTGTTTAACTACCAGCGGCTTTTTGCCCAGCGCTACATCGTTTAAGCCGTCAATTGCATCGAGGCCATCTGCATCATTTACCATTTCAACAAAGCCAAAACCCCTGCTTTTGCCGGTTTCTTTATCCATAGCAACTTTAGCAGATTTTATTTCGCCAAATTTTTCAAATATTTCTTCCAGTTCAGCGTCATCAAGATCATAAGGCAGGCCAGCAACGAAAAGTTTCATAATAATTAGTTTTTGTAAAAATACAGAACTTATCCATCCAATGCTACACAGAATTGATAACCGGTTGTAAAGTGATTTTTAGCCGGCTGCATTGCTGGTATTAAACTTCGTTGTGTCACTCCCTTGTACGCTTTGTTCTCTACTGGGCTTTTATTGAAGCGAAGATCGACTCAACATTGCTAAAAGCCCAATAGCATTGCACAAATTACAAGAGTGCGACCACCGCATGGGGCGGGGCAAGCTGCAACGAAGATGCCATCAGAAAAATACCAGGCTTAAAAAAATACTACTTCAGCAGTTTCATATTTTCAGGATCCCAGTTGATGATTTTTTCTTCAAAATAACTTGCATTGCAGGCAAGTGCGGGCGCCGCTGCACGAAAACCGAAAGTTGCATCTTCCACAGCCTGTTTACCGGTTCTTACCGAATCGAAAAAATTGGTAAAATGATCGAGGTGATCGCTGTAACCTGTTGGCGCTTTAAACTCAATATCTGCTTTTGTGGGGCGCTTCTTTTCTTCCTCAGTATATTTTTTGCCGTACTCATCTTTGAGCGAATCCTGCATGGCTTTTGGGTAGGTGAACACCGCATCGTAACCTCCAAAACCTGCAGCTTTTGGCATAATGCTGTGTTTTACTGTAAGGTTATTTCCCTTTAACTCTATGGTACCCTCTTCGCCAACTAATTTTATTATTTCCTGCCCGCCTGTGCCGCTAATAAAATTAACCTGAAGCGTAAGCTGAAATGCCGGATGTTCGGCAACTTCGGGGTACTGCAAAATACCAGTCATTACATCGGGCACGTCGCGGCCATCTTTCCAGTAAGAAAGCTGGCCGCTGGAAAATATTTTGTTGGGCCCTTTTGAACCGGTAATAAAATGTGTACCGGAAAGCAGGTGCACAAAAAGATCGCCTGCAACGCCGGTTCCAAAGTCGCGGTAATTGCGCCACCAGAAGAATTTTTTAGGATCGAAGGGCATTTTGTTCATGCTTTCTATATAGCGGTTCCAGTCAACAGTGTCGGGGGATGCATCGTTTGGCATCGTGTATTCCCAGGCGCCCAGTGAGCTTTGCCTGTCGTAAACGGCATTTACCATATTTAGCTTTCCAATTTCGCCGGCGGCCAGCAGTTCCTGAGCTTTTTTGTAACCGATACTACTTACGCGCTGGCTGCCAACCTGCATTATTTTTCCGCTGGCTTTATGGGCTTCAACCACGCCCATACCTTCGTTTATTTTATGCACCATGGGCTTTTCGCAATAAACAGCTTTGCCCTTTTTTAACGCTTCTTTTGTAATACGTGCATGCCAGTTATCGCTTGTTGCAATTATTACCGCATCAATATCGCTGCGGTCAAGTATTTCATGATAATTTTTTGTTGTGAAAATATCCTTTCCATGCAGCTCTTTTGCATTTTCGAGCCGTCCGGTATAAAGATCGCATACAGCAGCGAGCTCAACGCCGGGAACTCCCAATGCGGTCTTCACATCTCCATGGCCCTGTATGCCATAGCCAATTACGGCCAGCCTTATTTTATCGTTGGCCATCATTTTTTTATCGTAACGCAGCATGCGCTCGTCTGCTGTTTGTTTTGCAGCTAAGCTTTTTAAAGGACTTGCTGCAAGCAATAAACCGGAACTGCCGATTTGCCGAAGAAATTTTCTGCGTGAACGCTGGCTTTCATTTGACATACAATAAAATTTGGGATGGCTAAAAATTAATAATTATGTTAGAATTCTAAAGTTAGGGAATAAGTGCATTGCTGTACAACAAATACAATTTATTTACCCGTCAGTATTTTTTCAATTGAACATTGTTGCGTCGCACTTTTGTACGATTGGAATACAAATGAACCGTGAACAATGAATTACTCTTTCCCTAATGCCTCGTTGCCTCGTTGCCTGTTTGCTTCCTTGCCTCGTTGCCTCGTTGCCTGTTTTTCAGAAATTACAAGAGTGCAACCGCTGCCTACGGCAGCGCAAGCTGCAAGTAAAGCTTCATAGAATTTTTTATTGCCTGACCCCCAAAAAAAACCCTATTACATTGCCGATTATATCACCAGCTTTCCATATTTCTCGGGGTCAAATTGCCATTTCCACCTGCGGTGGCTCCAGAGGTAACCTGCCGGGTATTGCCTTATGGTATCTTCTACAAATGCAACCATTTGTTTGGTAATTTCTCCCTGCGGTAAACTGCGCGGCTCTGTGGTGAGCAACACCAAATCGGTTCGGTAAAAGCCGCGTTTTACTTTATAAAAATTACACATTACAATGGCCGTGTTTGCAACCCTTGCACCGCGTTCAGGGCCTTTTACTATGGGCGTCATACGGCCGAAAAATGGCGTCCAGTAAGCATTGTCCGGGCCTCCGGGGTTTTGGTCGCCCACCAATGCAAGGCAATATTGCTGCTTGTTGTAGCCTGCAAATTTGGTAGCAAATTCTGTTGCTGCAATTAAATTGGCGCCAAATTTTTTCCGCATGTTTATAAATATTTTATCGAGTGCTTTGTTAGCAATAGGCATATAAACGGTAAGCAACGGATATTTAAAATTGAGAGAATAACCGAGGTTGGCAAACTCCCAGTTAAAAAAATGACCACTGTGCAACTGCAATTTTTTGCCTGTTGCATACAAATCGTTCACTACCTCAAAATTGCCGGTAAAACGTTTGTTTAATTCTTCTTTGGAGATAGAAAAAAGTTTTATTGTTTCAATAAAATTATCAATAAACCCTTTGTAAAATTCTTTGAGGATTGCTGTTTTTTCCACATCACTTTTTTCGGGAAAAGCGATGCTAAGGTTGTCTAATACAATCTGTTTTCGGTACCGTATAACATAGTACATCAGAAGATAAATGGCATCGCTTATTATGTACAAAACACGCCAGGGCAACAACGACAATGCATATAAAAAACCATAAATAATATAGTACATTAAAAATCTGTTATCGGTTTTTTTCGAAAGATATTAAAGAATAATGTTCTGCAGCAGGTCACTCTTTTCAGGATGATCTGTGTTGTAATGCAACCCCCTGCTTTCCTTCCTAAACTCGGCTCCTTTTACAATTAAATAAGCTACCGTTATTAAGTTTCTCAGCTCGCAAAGCTGCGGTGATAACCGGGTAGATTTGTACAATGCCTCAGTTTCTTCATATAAAAGATCCAGCCGCTTCATTGCCCGCCTTAACCGAACATCTGTGCGAACAATTCCAACATAGTCGCTCATGATCTGCTGCAGCTCTTTTAAACTTTGGGTAATTAAGATCATCTCTCTAGGATCTGAAGTGCCTTTAGCATTCCAGTCGGGAACGGCTCCCTCCAAACCTCCCTCTACGGGGAGGCCTTTTGCTTCTTCCTCTCGAACCGTATCTAAATAGGCCCTGTGGCTAAAAACCATTGCTTCGAGCAGGCTGTTGCTGGCAAGGCGGTTGGCGCCATGTAAACCAGTACTTGCACATTCGCCGCAGGCATACAAATGCATAATGGATGTGTGTGCCCACTCATCTGTCTTTATTCCGCCGCAGCTATAATGTGCAGCAGGTGCAACCGGTATCATCTGCTCCATTACATCTATGCCAATGTTTTTGCATTTTTCATAAATATTAGGAAAGTGGTGAATGAATTTGTCCTTATCCATATGGCGGCAATCAAGGTAAACATGCTCATTACCTTTACGTTTCATTTCGCTGTCTATTGCACGGGCCACTATATCACGTGGCGCTAGGTCTTTGCGTACATCATACTTTTCCATAAATGCTTCGCCATCTTTGGTTCTTAGTATGCCTCCATCGCCGCGCACAGCCTCAGTTATTAAAAATGATGGTGAAACGCCGGGCTCATATAAAGCCGTTGGGTGAAACTGAATAAATTCCATGTTTTCAATTCTCCCTTTTGCCCGGTAAACCATTGCAATACCATCCCCTGTAGCAATTTTAGGATTTGTGGTTGTCCGGTATGCCTGCCCACAACCGCCGCTTGCCAGTAAAGTAACATTGGAAATAATTTTTTCTATTTTATTATTCTGCAGATTCAATACATAAACGCCGTAGCAGGTAATATCGGGCGTAGACTTGGTAATCAGGTAACCAAGGTGATGTTGTGTTATTATTTCTATTACAACACAATGGTTAATCAGTTCAATATTTTTATGCCGGCTTAGCTGCGATAAAAGTGCCCTTTCCATCTCTTTGCCCGTAACATCTTTATGATGCAGTATCCTGTGTTCGCTATGCCCGCCCTCCATACCAAGTGAGTATTCGCCGGTGGCATCTTTATCGAAACGGGTACCATAATCAATAATTTCTCTAATCCTTTGCGGGCCTTCCTTTACAACAATTTCAACAATATCCGGATTGCATAAACCGTCGCCGGCAATTAAGGTATCTTCTATGTGTTTTTCGAAACTGTCATTCTCTTCATCCCATACGCCTGCAATGCCACCTTGCGCATATTTTGTATTCGTTTCATCAGCTTTGGTTTTGGTTATCACCGTCACTTTTTTTTCAGGAAAATGGGTGGCTGCTTTCAAAGCATAAGTAAGCCCTGCAATACCTGATCCTATCACTAAAAAATCTGTTTGCTGCATATCGTTATCGCAATTTGATGCATAAAGTTATACAGCACAAGAGTGCGACGCAACAAAAGTTTAATGAAGCGGTAAAAGCCGGGCCCATAAATATTTTTCTAATAAACACGGGTTATGCTTTTAGGAGTGTTTTTGAGCCCAACTTCAGCTTTTTATAGCATCCCTGTTGCGTCGCACTCTTGTACTTTTTTGATTTTCTATTGAGCAAAATTCGAAGTCTTCAATTTATTCCTTGCACATAGTTTATGCCAATACGGATATTTAATCTGCAACGGATTTTTACAAATTCAACCAATGCATTTTTGCGACCATTTTGTTTCCTCATTTTAGAGTCTTCCGACTAATAACCTGCTAATCATTTTTTACCTCAAAAAAAAACAATGGAAAAACTAACAAAAATTGCGTGGAGAATTATTACCGGAACGCAATGGTGGAGTGGTACAGACACCAAAATACAACTTGAAATCTATCGCGATGGCACCCGGCTGCTGCTTGCAAACCTTGAGCCCGGGCGCACATCGCGGCTTAACCGTGGCGAAAACGCGACTTATTTCTGGGAGTTTAAAGACCCTAGCGGATTGGGTACCGCAGTTTCCGGAACAGTTGTTCCCTATTACATTGAATTTCCAAACGGCTTAAGTGGCCATCTAAAAGTAAAACTTATTGCCACAGGCGATGATGCCTGGGAAAAAATTTCCATTAAAAGCACCGCTTTTACCGGCGACCTAAAATGGGTTCCCGGAACAATTGACAGCGTTTACTGGGAAGAGCAGCAAAAGGAATTTTATTTTGAACAGGACGTGGTGTTAAGTACAGATACATCGGAGGGTCACCCGAACTGGACATTGCTTTATTAAATTAACCGCAAAAAATGTATAGACAGGTAAGGTTTCTCCCTGAAATTATTAAGAGGAATCAAATTTTTTAAATTGCTAATTTATGGAAAATGTAAGACTGGATGCTGAAAAAATTGTTCAGCTCCGCACCAACACAAAATTGCACCTGTTGCAAAATCCAAACTATTTTGGAACGATTAAAGACAAAGCTTTGTTTACACAGTACCAGCCTGTGCAACTATTAAGCAACTATCAAAATTATTATGAAGAGCTGGGCTGTATTGACTACAAACCCGAAACCCAAACACTGGGCGCGGTGGTTATTGTAAAACAGGGAAACGGTTATACCAGCGGAGCCTGCCTTGGCGGCAGCCGCGAGTATGTGCGCTTTTTTGTTGACTACGATAACAACGGCACCTGGGTAGATGAAGGACTTGCCGAGTTAGGCGTATACGACCACAGCTTTAGCGATGATCTTTGCTACTACGCCCAAATTACCCTAAGTCCAAATAAAACAAGCTGCTGCCAGGACAATGCCGTTCTGCCAAACGTTCGTGCCATCTTATCCTGGAATAATGTACCAACAGCGGGAGATCCTAATTTTCCATTTATATGGGGCGATGTAAAAGAAGCCAGAATTCAAATTGCGCCGAGCAAAAGTTTCTGGTGCTACTTTAAAAGCCAGCTTTCAACGATTGAGGGCATTAAATTAAATCCTGAATTATTCACGCCCGACTTTGAAAAAAAGTACTTTCCCGATTTACAGGAAAAAGTAAAACTAATGGGGCCCATTGCTAAAATAACCCATTCACCGCTTGAGTTAAAAAAACTCTATGGTAAAGAGGTACAGGAAAGCAGAATTGCACACAGCAGCATCAGTAAATATCTAACCGCTAATACGGTAAATCATTCTATGATTGCCAGCCTTCTTCCCGGATTTGACATTTCGGCAATCATTGATTTTCATTTCTTTCCAAAATTCAATACAGATTTCGAAGAGTTAAGCTGCGTAAGTTTAAACCGCGAGCTGGATACACTTCATGCCTCCGTTAATGTAAAAAACAAAACAGGTTACCTCGGTAATTTGTGTAGTACCGGCAGTAAAGAATATGTAGCATTCTATATGGACTTTGGGGCCGGATGGGAGTATATGGGCACCAGCAGCACGCCTGTACATGATATTACCACTAACCCCGCAGGTGGCCTTTGGTACGATGTATCGCTTGGTATAAATCTTGATAAACACAGTAAGCAATGGTGCGAAGTGGGCAAAGCAAAACTAAAAGGCATTCTTTCGTGGAATACTCCTCCTACGCCTAATAACCCTAACTATATTGCCACTTACGGCGATTGGGAAGAGTGTGAAGTTGAAGTGAAGCCATTGCCAAAAGATGTGTATCCCAGCTTATCAAGTGTAGTACTTGAAAAAGTTGGCGGAATGGCAGTAGATGATATTACACCGGCCACCGGTCTCGCCACTACAACCCTTGCAAGCTCACTTGGTGGAGCGCTAAATAGCCCATTTTATGGCACAATAGAATTGATAGGGCATATCTTCTTTCCATCACCTGGGATGAGTTACCGCTTTTTGGTTACCAAACCAGGCAGCTCTGAAGTGAATTTAACTGATCAGCAAAAAATTTCTACCGAAACACAAGGCGTTACCAATGCTGATGCAATTATTAATCCGGGTGCTGATGGATGGATACCTTACCTGCAAACAACTAATACCAATATTGTTGGTGGTTTATTAGGCAGGTACAATGCTTATGAGCCAGGTATGCATTCTATACGTATAGAAGCAAAAGATATTTTTAATAACCCGGTATTTAACCCAATGATGGGCACGGTAAATATTTTTATTGATAATCTTGCTCCTGATGTACACATACATATAGACCCCGCCATTGGTGGCGATTGTGCAGATTTTACAGTAGGTACGGATATTACAGGCACTTACTCAATGATTGATGCTCATGCCGGCTCTTTTGGTATCTCTGTTACACCTGGTCTTGGTGCAACTGTAGAAATTGATGGTCTTGCAGGTGTTAGTTCACTAAGTTATGCAGCAGGTACACTGCCAAATGGTGGCAAATCCGGAACATTTGTAATTCATACTGCCAACGTTCCTAAATGTGGCTACAATGTAAGGATTGATGCGTCGGACAGAACCATTATCAGCTCTCACAGTATCGGTCATCCCAACAAAGATATACAGGGCTTCTGCCTCCGTAATCCCGAATAATTCTAAAGCATGAATTGGTACTATCTTTTATTATCAATACTGGCCGTTTGGCGCATTACCCACATGCTGGGTAAAGAAGACGGCCCGTTCGATATCATTTTTCTCATGCGGCAAAAAGCAGGAGCAGGTTTCTACGGAAGCCTGCTCGACTGCTTTTATTGTCTCAGTATTTGGGTAGCATTACCCTTTGGCATCTGGCTTGGCAATGACTGGAAAGAAAAAATATTGTTATGGCTTGCATTATCTGGTGCAGCCTGTTTACTTGAGCAGGCAACAACACGACAAAATATAGGAACCAAACAATTGGAATACGAAGAAGATTAGAAAAGAAAGTTTTTATGTACCTGGCAACAGAACAGGCATTAAACTTTGTTGCGTCGCACTCTTGTACATTGGGTAATATTATTCAGCAAGAAATACACAAAACTTCGCTCAGATCAACTTTAAAGTATCGCCTACAAACTTTATATTATGTGCAATTGCGGAAGAAAAAGAGACAACTATACACAACAGTTAAATACACCAGGCGAAAATAATTTTGCGGATACGCAAATGCAGGATGCCACTTATTTTAATTTCCAGTACACTGGCAAAACTGCATTAACCGTAACAGGCAACTTTACCCAAAACCGTTACCGTTTTAATTTTCCCGGAGATGTTCAGCCCATTCATTCAAAAGATGCGGCCGGAATGATGTCGCTACCAGTTTTAAGAAGAACAAGATAATAGATTTAAAAACCTGACTTTATTTAATTGCAAAAATTGATACTATGAAATTAATTAAAACCAACGCAGACCTGCATTACCTGCACGTAAGGCTATACAAATATGATGTTTACCGCAGGCTTGAAAATTACAAAACTGTAATGCCACAGTGGAACGCAGATGAAAACAAAAAGACCACTGAAACAATCAATAAATATGGCAAAAAATGTGGCTGTGCCTCCGGCAAATTTGCAACAGCTTTTGTACTTTTTTCGTATGCGCTTAAATATTATAAAATACACGGCAGTTTTGCCAATGTTGGCTGGTACCAGTTAATATTTGCAACCATTCTCTGCCTGTGCGCGGCCATTGCGGGCAAATTACTTGGATTGATATACGCACGCTGGCAGCTCATTAAATATGTGCACAAACTAATTTCATAGACATACCATCTTAGAATATATTTTTGGGAGGATGCATTCCTTACTACGGTTTCAATTTTGTTTCTAATCTTACCAAAAATAAACTATTGCCTCTTCTTCCCTATTTTCATACAAAACAAAAACTCTTGCTCAAAAAATGCGGAAGTGTAAAGGTATATTGGGCTACGTGCCGCTCGTAGTTCTTGCATTTTATACCCTGCAAAATAATGTTTAATGTATTTAAGAACAATTTGTTACAAGCCATTTACCAGTGCCTGCATACATTGAATTAGTACCGGAATACATCGAATCTTTTGAACCCGGCACCAGAATAAAGGATAGACTTTACTTGCGTCGCAATCTTTTACGGCTGGAATATGATTGAGCTTTTATCGCAGCAAATATCCCGGCTGTTTATACGTACTATTTACAAAAAAATACACTGTTAAAATATTTTTTTTGTTGAATAGAATTACCGAACGTACAAGAGTGCGACGCAACAAAAGCTTCATATCTGTTCCTCAGTATGGCAACAAATAATTTTCTTAATTCAGCCCTGTTTGTTTTATTAATCAGGTAAGCCCATTCTTTACAAATAAGCCTAAAAAACTGCAAACAATATTTTATAAACACCAGTCTATTTCACCACAAGTTTTGCATTTAGCTGGTCACCTGCACCGGCTATTTTAATTTGATAAAAGCCTGGAGACAATTTTTCAAGACGATAGCCAAACTGGTTTTTACCCTGTAATATTTCCTTATTTGACTGCTGAACCAAGTGGCCAGAAAAATCGTAAACCGAGATTTGAACAGTTCCATTATGCCTGGCATTAAACAGCAATGTAACCAAATCCTGCGCAGGGTTTGGGTAGACAGATAACAATGATGCATTATTAGTCTGCGCTGCAACAATATTGCTTATGTTGGCCGCATTAGAATTGGCCAAACCCGGAGCAGCAGAAACAGCAGCCTGAAGTG
Organism: Chitinophagales bacterium; assembly: GCA_038203525.1. Taxonomy (GTDB): domain Bacteria; phylum Bacteroidota; class Bacteroidia; order Chitinophagales; family Chitinophagaceae; genus Limnovirga. Next base: position 13,257 of record JBBRDW010000117.1, read on the forward strand.
TATAACATTGGGTGTTGCTGAACGCTCCGCTTTTTGCATAAACTTTAATTTTCCATATTCCCGTTACCAAAGTATTGTACACAATCGTTTCGTCAACGGTGCCTGCGGTGGCAGAGGTTGCTACTAATGTTCCCGCCGAATCGAAAAGCTGAATATTATAGTCTCCGGGCAGTGTACTTAGTGTGATTTTAATATTGGGGGTTGATGCATTATTTCTAAAGGCAAACCAATCCTTATCTGTGGCAGTGCTTATCTGCGAAAGAATATTTGCATTAACCGAAATTTTCTTTGCAGATGAAAATGTATTGTTAGGCTCATCAGATTCTGTGCAGCCCGATGATCCAATAATATTAACTGAATAATCCTCAACCTCGCCATATTTAAACGTGCCGCAGGGTGATGGGAAAGGATACAGATTGGAGCTCATCATAACCCTCATGCGTGTAAGGCCGGGCTTGGCAGTTGCCGGAACCAATATAGAATCCGTATAATTGGCGGTAGTATAAGTTACCGCTGTTAACGCCTTTTCACCAGCATCAACAAAATCGCCGTCGCCGTTCCAGTCAATAAAAATCTGCCAGTTTTCTACATATCCACCCCTTGGATTGGCATGACTATAAGTTATCGGGTATTTTGTACCCGTAACAATATCGGTACTCAATGCTGTTCCATCAAAATAACCGCCTGGCTCTGCACCAGATGTTCTGGAAATTGTGCCCATAGAAATATAGTCTATGTATTCGTAGTAAGTACTCTTGCCGTTGGCGGCGCAATACTGCAAAGC
>JBBRDW010000118.1:0-14038 GCA_038203525.1 Chitinophagales bacterium
TAGTTTCCGTATGCAGTGGGACTATACTCAGGGTGGCGACATGTATTCTTCCACAAGTGTTAACCTGGTTGGAAGGGGTGTAACAAAAGAAACCGATTTTGACAGAACCTTACCTTTTGTACTTCCTGGTGTAAAAGCAGACGGAACAAAAAATGATGTACAGGTGAGTGCTACAGAGGCTTTTTTCAATAATCTCGTGGGTAGTACCAATGATCTTGGTATTTATGATGCTACAGTTATCAGGCTTAGAGAAGCTTCTTTGTCCTACAGTCTTTCTGACAAAGCTTTAGCAAAAACCCCATTTGGAGGTATCTCTTTCACAATATCAGGTACAAATCTCTGGTACAATGCACCGAATTTCCCTAAGTATGTGCACTTTGATCCGGAAACGTCTGGATTTGGTGTAAGCAGCGGACGCGGTCTTGAATTCTTTACCGGACCCTCATCCCGCCGTATTGGTGCAAGTATCAGGGTAACTTTTTAATCTTATTAAATCTTGAAATTATGAACTATAAGAAAATATTTACAGGGGTGCTTCTGATAGGTTTATTGGGAGCCTGCAGCAAAAAGCTGGACTCTTTACTGCCAAATCCAAACAGCCCTTCTCCGGAAACGGCAGATGTTGATTTATATCTCAACTATGTTCAGCTGAATTTTGTTGGATTCTTTGGCAATGCTTCAGATTTAGGAGGTTTGCTCGTACGTCAGCAGCAGTTATCTGGGCCTACCTATCAGAATGCTTTTTCAGCACAAAGTTTCGATGGGCTTTGGAGTACCGCTTATGCGGAGATTGTAAAGAACGCGGACGCTTTAATTCCAATAGCAGAAGATCAGAAGAAATTTGTACAGGCTGGCATCGCTAAAATTTTGAAAGCCTATACTCTTGCAACGATGGTTGATGATTTTGGGGATATTCCATACACCGAAATTAATCTAGGTGCTGGGAATGCAAATCCTCATGTTGACGGTGGCGCTTCCGTTTATGCTGCAGCACTCGCTCTTATCGAAAGTGCAATTGCTGATTTTAGTGCTACCGGTGCATCATCACCCCCCACAAATGACTTATTTTACGGAGGCAGCACTTCAAAATGGAAAACTTTTGCCAATACGCTTAAATTAAAGCTTTACATGGCACAAAGGCTCGTTGATAATTCAGTAGAGTCTAAAGTTAGTGAATTAATAAATGGAGGTAATTTGATTGATGCCTCTGATGCCTCAGAAGACTTTGATTTTAAGTATGGTACTACAATTGATGCCCCGGACAGCCGCAATCCTCACTATGCGGCTAATTATACCAGTACTGGTGTTAATGATTATATCAACACCTATTTCTTATGGGCAGTTTGTTACGAAAAGGGCTTTTTGATTGATCCCCGGAGAAGATTTTATTTTTACAGGCAAAATACCAGCTACAGTAATGTGAATGATCAAACTTGCCCATGCGCATTTAGTAACAGACCATCTTATTTTCCTCCCGAAATGCCTTACTGTTTACCTTCTCCATTGCTTGGTGGTAACGGTTACTGGGGTCGTGATCATGGCGACAATACAGGAACGCCTCCTGACGGGGAACTTAAAACGGCATGGGGTCTATATCCTGCCGGTGGCGAATTCGACCATCAGCAGGCTACAAAAGTAACTTTAGAGCTTGGTGGAAAGGGCGCAGGCATACAACCAATATGGGATGCCTCATTTACTGATTTTTTACAGGCAGAAGCTGCCCTTGTATATCCTTCTCTGGAGCTTGACGCAAGAGCACTTTTAGAAAAAGGTATACGGGCTTCAATTTCAAAAGTTTTAGGCTTTGGTAAAACTATAGGTGTAGATGTACTATTACTTTACCCTACATATTATCCTTCTCAAACAACAATTGATGTTTATGTAAATAAGGTTTTGTCGCTCTATGATGGTGCAGAGGATAATGACGCTAAAATGAACATCATTATGAGAGAGTATCTTATTGCTGCATGGGGCAATGGAGTAGAACCATATAATAACTACCGCCGCACTGGTAAGCCAGATAATATGCAATTAACAGCGTATTCCGCGAATCCTGGTTTCTTTATACGTTCTTTCTATTATCCTGCGGTTTTTGTAGAGAGGAATTTAAATGCACCTGCTCAAAGAACATTGGGTACCACTGTTTCAAAAGTATTTTGGGATAACAATCCTGATGATTTCATAAAATAAATAAACTAATAGTATGAAAAAATTATCTTCATTATTATTTATAACCGCGTGTACTTCGCTTCTTTTTTCCTGTAAGAAAGGAGACTCTACAAACCCGCTGTTAAGTGTTGATCAGCTGGAAGTTGGCGCTTATATATCCTTTGTAGAAAAAACGAATACCACATTCAACATTGCTGATTTAAACAACTCAGTAGTTAGTTTTACTGCAACCAATACAGGAAGTGACATAGATCATGTGGATATGTTCGTGGTTCAGGGTGCCAATTCAGATCCTGCTACCTGGAAATTAATCAAGACTGTTCCCTACACAGGCACCGGCACTGTATTTTCAGCAAGTGCAACTGAAACGGCAACAGCATTAGGTATTACTTTCGATGAGTTTTCTCCTGGTGGAAGTTTTACTTTTTACCAGCGCATTACCACTAAAGATGGCCGCAAATTCGATGTGTCTAATATTAATTCTCAGGTAGAAAGTAACTCCAATTATAATATGGCATTCCGTTTTATTTGCTATGTTGGGTGTCCTTTTGTTGCACCTGTTGGTGGAGAATATGAAGTTATTCAAGATGATTGGGCTGACTGGAATCCCGGTGATATTGTAACAGTTGATGATGGCCCCGGAGCCAATCAAATCAGTTTGGGACAAGTTTATCCTAACCCAGATTATGGTAATTTGATTAACCCTATAGTTGTAGATATTGATCCTGCTACTGGTTTTGCTACTGTGCCTGATGTAGAGTTTGCTGACTATGGTTTTATTGCTTCTACCAATGGAAGTGGATTTGTATTTGCCTGTACTGGAGTAATTGATCTTAATATAGAGATTTACCAACCAGCCGGTACTTATGGAGTTATACATTTGATATTGAAGAAAAAGTAAATATTCAATTTTTAAATTTTATGGGTAGCAGAGACAATCTGCTACCTTTTTTTTATTAACCAAGCAGCAGAATAGGAATGATACTTTTCTTGCGTCGCACTCTTGTACTTTAGAAAACTATTGAGCTGTTGACTGCATGCTGTTAGCTCTCAAGTATTGCTTTCAACTTGCTGGTAAAGGCTGGAAGCTTTAGTTGCATTATATTCGTAAGTACAAGTGAGTGACACAACAGGCGATGCTATGAAAATATTCGCTGGTACTATAAATTAAATAATATTATATAATGTTTTTTTTATTTTTAATAACGACCAGATAAAAGCATAATCCAATGCATAAAGAATCTTTTGAAAATATAAAGAGCCATATCTTAAATAAACTGCGCAAGCTTGATAAAAAACTTACCTACCATTCTGTTGAACATACACTTGATGTAACAAAGGAGGCGGAACGTATTGGCCTTTCTGAAAACGTTGCCAGAGAAGACGATATGTTTTTGCTGAAGGTAGCAGCGTTGTACCATGATACTGGTTTTCTTTTTGCTTACGACGGACACGAAGCTTATAGCTGTAAAGTTTTTAAACAGGAAGCACCTGAATTTGGTTTTTCAACAGAAGAGACAAACATTGTATGCGGCATAATAGGAGCTACCAAAATACCCCAAACGCCATTAACTAAACTGGAAGAAATTATTTGCGATGCAGATCTGGATTACCTTGGACGGGAGGATTTTTTGCCAGTAAGTAATAAGCTAAAGGAGGAATTTCTGGCCTACGGTATTGCAAAAAATGAAACTGAGTGGGAGGAATTACAGGTAAATTTTTTAACTGGTCATCGGTTTTTTACTACCACTTCAATTAAAGAAAAGAATGATATTAAACAGCAGCACCTTGCTAAAATCCTGGAGTCATTAACTATCTGAAACGACGGTTTCGTTTAGCCTTATTAATTCTGCATTAACTTTATCCTGTTCTCTAAGCCGGCTGCAAATAGTTTTCATAATACCTTTTAATATTTCGGTATTGCTGGCGAGTATATCGTAGAATGGCTCCCGGTCTATTTTTAAAAGATAGCAGTCTGTTAATGCAGATGCACTGGCTGAGCGGGTTTCAGAGTCAAGCAGCGATAATTCTCCGAATATCTCTTTTTCTTTAAGAATAGCGAGGCGGTTATTATTGTCGTGTATTAATATCTCGCCCTTATAAATGAAATACATACAGTTTCCATCATCTCCTTTAGCGAAAACAGTAACATTTTTTTCAATATCTTCTTCTTCGCATATTGCTGCTATTTCAAGTAAATCGGTTTCGCTGCAATTTTCAAATATGTGAGAATTTTTTAGCAGTAATACTTTTTCAATAAGTATCATTTTAAACTGGTTTTATTAATGCAGTTAATATAAATTGCTTTGTTTCTTTTATTACATAATCAGTTTCCGCAATTGGTTTTGTTTCTAATAATTGCAAAACGCTTGTAAACTTATTCTTTCCTGCAATGTAAATGCATAATGCTTTGGTCCATGGCGCAAAAAAGTTTACAGGCGCATAAATTATATGTTCAAGTATTGATATTATTTGTTCTTCTTTTTCAGCAAATTCTTTGGTATTGGCGGAGGTAAGTGTAAACTCGAGCAGCTTATCAATTTCTTTAAAAATATCACTGGTTAAAATTATTTCGAGCATTTCTATGCCATTATAAATTTTGCTGTTATTTTTTTGATCTGCTAGTTCAATAACCCTGTTTACCTGATTTCTGTCAAAAAGCATGGAGCAAATTTTAAGGGCAAGTGTTGTATTTGTTTTTACTTCTGAAAAAAGCGATTGTCTTAAAATAAGCGAGTCTTCAAATGCTGGAATACGGTGAAAGTATATTATTTTTTCATGTGCCTGCTTTAGTATCGAGTGGAGCATTTCTTGTAACTTATTAATTTCAGCAGGTAAAACTGGTTCATATTTCTTTTCCCATAGCGCGTTTATAATTTTGTCTCTGTCCTGAGATTCATCGGTTAGCTGTCTGATTAAAAATTTTGAAGAATGAGGCCCTTTTATCTTTGCTGCAATTTTAATAAAGTGAAGCGTATTTAATTTTAAGGCTGCAAATTGATACTTTTCGGCATCGAAAAGATCATCACCATATTGTATCAGTGCTTTGTAAACCGGGTATTGATCGGTTTTGATAGATAATGAACTGATGAGGAGGGGCACAAATTGTTGCATTTTAAGTTTGGCCACCGTCATCATTGCTTTTTTTCTTACATCTATGTTATTGTCGTGTAATAGGCTTGTAAGTGCCGCTTCAAACTTAATGCTGGTTAGTTCAATGATAATGTCAAGCGCATAAGAGCGTTCATTTGGGTTTTCAGATTTGATTAAATTATTTAATTCATTACCCGCTTTAATCAGTTCGTTAAATTGCCGCCTTATAAGAATTTGTGTAATAATCACTTTTTTATAATGCGGCTCAAGGGTTATTAATTGTTCTATATACCTGCCGGTGAAACTGTCATCCAGTTTGCTTAGTGCATCAAATGCGGCGTATTTGACCTCGTTATTTGTATCATGTTCTAAGAGCTCATATAATTTTCTTTTAGCACTTGTTATTCCCAGGTTCTCGATCCTGCCGATAGCATATTTTTTTATATCGTTGTTTGTACTTAATAATTTTTGCTCAAGCAGGTTATTAATGTTTTTATACTTTCCTTTTTCTAATAATTCCAGGGCATAAATTACTTCAATACTACCACCTCCCTCTATTTTGCTGAGTAGTATATTGTTTGTTTCATTGTCCGGAACATATATTTCATCGCTGTTAAATAATCCTTTTTTAATTGAACTGTGCAACGTACTTATATAAGATTTACGAATAAATAGTATGATGACGCACCAGATTAAAATGGTAATAATAAGCACCTCAACTGTGGTTAATATGGTAAGTAAAGCCCCTGTGCTAAACAGGAATAACAAACCAGCTCCAACAATTATAAGCGCAGGTGGCAGCATATACCCTTTTGCAATCATATGACCTTTTAGCCTCAGATGTTCCTTTAATGGCTGAAACAGAATGAAAAAAATAGGCTCCTGGATGGTTGACCGCAACACTTCTGTAAATAAGGCCATCATGCCAAACATATACAGGCTGTTGTAGGCATCTCCCTCGGGTGAAAAAAATACAGTACATGAAATAAGCAATACAACAGGTGTGATAAATAAAGAAGTAATAAGCCCGAGTTTAGCTATTACCCTGCTGGTAATGGAAATTTTTAGTATAAGTGAAAGCAGCCTTCCTACGCCAAAAAAAGTAGCAATAAAATTAGCAAGTTGTGTAATGTTTGAAAATTTTGCTTTTACCTCAGCAAGAAAAGTAAAATCAACTAAAGTGAAAATAATGTAGCTCGCCAAAGAGAAAAGAGAGATGAAAAAAATAAGCCGGCTTTTAAAAATAAAAACGATAATATCATTCTTCTTTTCGGGTAAATGTTGTTCATGGAAATGGTGAGATATTTTTAAGCCTTTTATTTTTGCCTCATATTTTTTTACAAAACGGTTCACCAGAAAAATAGCTATTCCAAACGCTGCTACAGAAAACCATAAGAGGTTTTCAAGGCTTACAAGGTGAACCAAAAGTGCTACTGAAATATAGCCGATCAATTTGGCAGGCACATCGCCGGCGCCTACAATAGAAAATACCCTCTTGCTTTGTCTAACATTGAAAAGAAGCGATGCAAGGCCCCAAAACGCATAGCCTGTAAGCATATACAAAATAGTTCCCCATACTATTAAAATAAAAATAATCCATTGGCTGTTGCTTACAAGCATTCCCATCCAAAACATTATAATGGTAACGATGGCTGTAATGCTAATAATCCGCAGCATCCGCACGGGTGAGAACCTATGCTCAATCTTTTCGTAAAAAATATTAATAACCACCAGCGCACCCGCAATAAAAAGATAAGCCTCCGGTAATTGGTCTATCGGGTAGGCATCAAGAAAAAGCGTGTAAGAAACTATCGTGAGGAATGAAGTAGCAATACCAAGGAATAGCTGTATAAACATCAGATCAAAAACTTCGCCCGACTCAGAAGTTTTGATATTTAAAAACCTTAATATTTTTTGCTTCATAGAGAATTGTAAAACTTAGAAAATGTTTACGGCCTTCGGTCTTAAAAGTAATAAGAAAAGTTTATATAAAACCTAACGCAATAATCAATACCGTTTCTTTCATTTTAATAGGGAGGGAAATTTTGGGCAAGGCTCAGCTATTATGGCATCGTTCCTTCCGCCTGAAGCGGCCTCTTGTGTTGAAGGAAAAGGCATTGAGTGAAATTACTAAGGCAAAAAGCGCAAAGTAGCACGATGGCTTTGCTAAACTTAGTGCCTTTATGTTTTTGTGATGCAAAACCTTTATATGCCTGGGTTTACCAATGGTTCACGTGTTAATGTACGGGAAGTCTGCTTTCAGCGGTTTAGGCAGGGTCCAAAGTCTACGGTTTTTTAAAGCTTGGTGCATCGATAACTTTTGATCACTGAAACACGTGAACTTTGCTGCTTAAATTGCTAAAAGTACAAGAGTGCGACGCAACGATGCTCATTAGAAATGCTGTGGCTGGGTACAAAAAGATGTATTTAAATGCAACAATTTTACAGGTTAAAATCTTCCTGCATTTGCTTAACAGTTTGTTGTATGGTTTTGTAAACAAAATTCACTTTGTCTTCAAGCAAATCAGTATTCGTAAGGGCTTTGGCATTATGCGTTATAAAACGAATGTCTTCCTGTAATGCCTTTATGGCGAAAAGATCAATACTTGCTTTTATTTTGTGGGCCATAAAGTAAACACCATGCCATGCTTTAAGTTGGCAGGCGTCTACCATTTCTTTTGTATTCGCTGGAACATTCACCAAAAAAACGCCGATAACTTCAATAATAAAATCATTATCGCCATCTGCAATTTCATTAAGTCTGTCAAGATTGTATAGTCTTTTTTCTTTAGTCATGAACGCTGTTCTCAACTCCCCGGTAAAGTTTTAATTCGTTGTTATTAATCATCCTGTATATGGTGGATTTTCCGATATCAAGCATATCTGCAACCTTTAACACATCGTAATCATTTACATCAAGGTAGTGTTGTATTAGCTGATTGGTGTATTGTTTAAGGGAAAGATTTTCTGTATTGTTATTAAAAAAATTATTGTGTTTTGAATGAATCTGCAGGTCTTCAATTTTAATTTCTTCGGTGTCGCTCATTAAACAGGCCAGGTCAATGATGGATTTAAGTTCGCGTATATTGCCGGGAAAAGCATAGAGCATTAATTTTTTCTTTGCATCTGCATTAAGGTATTTTCTCCCCATGTTATTTTCATGGCAAAACTGATCGGTAAAATGTTTGGCAATTAAAATAATATCGTTACTCCGTTCGCGCAGGGGAGGTAGTGGTAACTGCAAGCCGAGCAGCCGGTAATAAAGATCTTCGCGAAACTTCCCTTTCTTTACCTGTTCCTGCAGATTGCGGTGTGTGGCAACTATTATGCGCGTATTTATTTTTATCAGTTCGTTACTGCCTACCCGTGATACTTCCTGTTCCTGCAGCACCCGTAATAATTTTGCCTGCATGTTAATATCCATTTCACCAATCTCATCAAGGAAAAGAGTGCCTTTGTTGGCTTCTTCAAATTTGCCTATGCGTCTTCCGGTAGCGCCGGTAAAAGCGCCCTTCTCGTGACCAAATAATTCACTTTCCAATAAATCTCTTGGTATAGCTGCAACATTAACAGGCACAAATTGGAATTTTTTCCGTTCCGAATTAAAATGAATCGCTTTTGCCACAAGATCTTTACCGGTGCCGGTTTCACCGGTAACAGAAACAGTTATGTTAGAAGTAGATGCTTTTTCCATCAGGCTGAAGACCAGCTTCATTACCGCGCTGTTACCTATTATAGCTTTCTGAAAATTATATTTTTGAACTACCTCCTGCTTTAGGCAGGCAATTTCTTTTTTGAGCATTATATTTTCCTGCAGGCTGCGAACTGCAAGCCATAAACGTTCCTGTGCGTCATCGTCTTTTACAATATAGTCATCGGCTCCTTTCTTAAAAAGATCGATCGCAATTTTTATATCTTCCTGCCCCGAAATAATAATCACTTTTGTTTCAGGGCTCAATATTTTTACCTGGTTTAGTAAATGGTCTCCGGTAGTATCAGGCAGGGAATAGTCCAGCGTAACGATATCTGGCTTTTCGTGAACAGCTTTTACAAATTCTTTTGCACTGGTAAATTTTTTTACCTGGAAGTCCGGGTTCAGTGAAAGAAAATGGGCAAGTACCGCACTATAGACCAAATCATCATCAACTATAAAAATTGATATTAATTCTTTGTTCATATTGGATATTCAAACCTACAGGAAAAAATTGATTTTATATATAGTAGGTTATTAAAATTACCTGAGAATTTGATAATGGTTCTTTGATAGTTATTTTGGAACCTGCCCTTACATAAAAATTTGTCATCGCTTTGTCCCCTTCTTTTATTTATATTGCTCAAAACATTTTTATGAACAAATTTTGTCTGGCAGTTTTAATGCTCTTTATTGGATGTTCAGCAGTTGCCCAGAAAAAAAATATATCCGCTAAAAAAAGTATCAGCGAAACGTTTGACAGCTATATTCAAAATGCAATGCCTGTATGGAAAACGCCGGGTTTATCTATCGTTGTTGTAAAAGATGGCGCCGTAGTTTTTAAGAAAGCTTATGGTGTAACTGAACTTGGTAAACCTGCGGCATTTACAACTTCCACGCTGTCAATCTGCGCTTCTACTACCAAGGCCATGACGGCTGCGTGCATGGGAATGCTGGTGGATGAAGGCAAAATAAAATGGACAGATAAAGTAAGCGATGTATATCCTGCTCTAAAGCTTTATGATAATTATGCCAATGCCGAGCTTACTGTAAAAGATCTTTTTACACACAATACCGGTCTCGGTAATGCTGACTGGTTGTGGGTGCTGGGTTACCCTGCTGATACCGTAATTCAAAAAATGAGGCTTCTGCAGCCAGCTTATTCTTTTAGAAGTTCCTTCGAATACCAGAACCTGATGTATATAGTGGCCGGCGAAGTAATTCATAAAGTTTCGGGTAAAACATTTGATCAATTTATTACCCAACGTTTATTCGAACCGCTGGGTATGCAGCATACCTATCCCAATTATCAGGCGTCAATAAGCGAACCCAACCATATAACCCCGCACTTTATTTTTGAAGACAGCATCGTAAAACCGATTCCCTATATTGACACAAAAGATATTGATGCCGCCGGTGGTGTATGGAGTTGTGCCGATGATATAAACAAGTGGCTCCTGTGTTTATTAGACAGTACAAAAGTAAATGGTAAACGCCTCCTTAATCCAGAGACTTATGCCGCATTGTTTACACCAGCGTCTATGTCCGCCAACGGATTTTACCCCACGCAAACGCTAACCAAGCCGCACTGGACAACCTATGGCCTTGGCTGGTTTCAGGAAGATTATCATGGTAAAATGGTAAACTTTCATACCGGTAGTCTCGATGGTGCCGTGGCTATTTGCGGCTTAATAAACGATGAACATTTTGGTGTGTATATGTTCGGTAATCTCGATCATACAGAGATAAGGCATGCGCTCATGTATAAGGCAATGGATCTCTGGGTTTTTAGCGATAACAGTAACGACTGGAGCAACGACTTTTACAAAATGTATAAAAAGCTAAGGGATGATGACAATAAACAGGAAAAAGATTTTGAAGCGAAGCGCATATTAAATACAAAGCCCTCGCTCGGTGTAAAAAATTATGCAGGCAAATACAACAACGCCATATACGGCGATGCCATAATCAGTAATAAAAATGAAACACTTCAGCTACAGTTTCCAAACAATATTAATGTAGCATTAAGCCACTGGAATTACGATACTTTCCTCGGTAAATTTGAACGCGAATGGATGGGTAAAGAATGGCTCACTTTTAATATTAATGCCACCGGAAAAGTTGCTTCATTTAATTTTTTGGGTGTGGAATATAAGAATACCGAAACCGAATAATACAGGAGCAATAAATATTTCAACAACTAATAACCGTCCGCTTTATTTACAAATACAGAAGAATTTTTTGTACCCGGCTTAAGTACAATTATTTAGCTTTCGTTGCGTCGCACTCTTGTACGGTCAGATACTCTATTGAGCTTTTATCTTAGCGTAGATTGAAGCGAACAGTGTTGGTGAAAACACCAACATTGGCAAAATGCCTGTGTTAATGAATCTTCTTTATCCCAAGATGATTCTAACACAAATATTTCTTTAAACATACTGTTTTCTTTTATGCTATTTTTTGTTTGTATAAATGCTGTTGAAATTCTATAAACAGTCTGCTGATGTTTGCAACATCTCCTAAAATTTCTTTTGCATCTTCTAATGACTGATATTTGTTAGTAAGCAAGATGGGTAATTTTTCCTGGTCAAGTTCTTCAAAGCCTGTTTCAATGAATTTGCTCAACACAAATTCTATAAACTCTTTTTGTTTGTTATCAAGCAAGGCAAAAATGGTTGCTTGTGCTGCTGCAACTCTTGCTTCTCTTGTCATTGGTTTTATGTCGCTGTTAAACACATATTCCAGCACATCAAACAAGTCGCTTTTTTCTGCGTCAATTAGTTTTTGTAAAGTGCTTAGTTCTTCTTTTCCAAAACCTGCTTCGTCTAATTTTTCTAAAAGTGTTCGTCTGGTAATTGGATTGCTCCACAATGTCCGCAATTCATCTTCGCTTTTGAAAAGGTTTGGCAATTCGCCAAACAGGTTATTCAAAAATTCTTCTGCTGAAATTGGCCTGCCGTCTGCACTCCAAAACGAAGTTGAAATCATGGATTGTATTTCTCTTTCTTTTCCGTCTTTCAATTTTACTTTTATTTTTTGTCTTCGTTCGTAAGGTTGAGTTGGTTCATTTACTTCTTTTGAGACTTTGGGGACAGTTGGTACAGCAGTATCACCTGAGCTTTCTTCTTCTTGTGGTTCTCCATCCCACTCAGGGTCGGCAAAATGATGGTAAGCATCTACAAAATCATAGATGGTAAAAAACTCTTTGCCATCAAACAACCGTGTTCCTCGTCCTACAATTTGCTTAAACTCTATCATTGAGTTTACAGGTCGCATTAAAACAATGTTGCGAATATTCCTTGCATCAACTCCTGTTGAGAGTTTTTGCGAAGTAGTTAAAATGGTGGGGATTGTTTTTTCGTTGTCTTGAAATTCTCTTAAGAACTGTTCGCCAATTTCTCCATCGTTTTCTGTAACACGAACACAATAATTTGGATCGGTGCTTTTCTTGTATTGGTTTACCAAATCTCTTATCAACGCAGCGTGTGGCTGATTGGCACAAAATATAATTGCCTTTTCTTTTTGGTTGGCTTCATCTAAATAGACGTTTACCCGCTTTGCTTCTCGTTCAACAATTTCAATAGTGCGGTTAAAGTCTTTTTCTTCATAGTTTTTACCTTCTTCAATTTCACCTTCTATTATTTGGTCATCGCTTGTATAAATGTAATCATCAAGCGTTGTCTTGATGCGTTTTACTTTGAATGGTGTTAGGAAACCGTCATTGATACCTTCTTTCAAAGAATAGATGTAAACAGGTTCGCCAAAATATTTGTAAGTATCTACATTGTCTTTGCGTTTGGGTGTGGCTGTTAAACCCAACTGAACGGCTGGCGAAAAATATTCTAAAATTCCTCTCCAGTTTCCTTCATCGCTTGCTCCGCCACGGTGGCATTCGTCTATAATAATGAAATCAAAATAGTCGGCTGGGTATTGACCAAAATTAGGCTTTGGATTTCCTTCTTTGTCTTTGCCACTCATAAACGATTGAAAGATGGTGAAGAAGATGCTGCCGTTTGTGGGCACTCTGCCATCTTTCTTTACTTCGCTGGGTTTTATTCTAACCTTAGCATCATCTGCAAAGGCTGAAAAAGCATTGAAGGCCTGGTCGGCTAAAATGTTTCTATCGGCTAAAAATAAAATTCTTGGTCGCCTTGCAACGTAGTCTGAGCTTGTCGAAGACAAGTTCCAGCGTGTTTGAAAAAGTTTCCATGCTATTTGAAATGCAATGGCAGTTTTTCCTGTGCCTGTTGCAAGCGTTAATAAAATGCGTTGCTGATGGTTGGCAATGGCTTCAATGGTATTGCGAACGGCAATTTCCTGGTAATAGCGAAGTTGCCAGGTGCCGCTTTTATCTTCATAAGGAACATCGGCAAATTTTATTCGCCATTCGTTGATGGGTTTATAGATAGCAAGGGCTTGTGTATTGCTGCCTGTGTAGGTTTTATTCCAAAGTTCTTCAGGTGTTAAATAATCCGCTACCAAACCTTCTGCACCTGTTTTCATACAGATGCTGTAAATCTCTTTTCCGTTGCTGCTGAAAGTGGTTTCTAATTGTAATTTCCCGGCATATTGCTTGGCTTGTGCCACACCTTCGCCAACGCCTAAGTCATCGCTTTTGGCTTCTACCACTGCCAGTTTAATGCCTTTGTAAACCAACACATAATCGGGAGTTAATTTTTTGGCTCTTATGCCACCTTTTTGTATTTTACCTGCGGTAATATTATATTCCCGAAGAACTTTAGAACCTTCCACAACGCCCCATCCGCAAGCCTTTAGCTTGGGGTCTATCAGTTCTGCTCTTGTTTCTGCTTCGTTCATTTGTTTGTTTCTTTTGGGGACTTCGGTGACTTGTGTTACTATGGAATTTTCCAGAGTCGCAGGTATCCCCAATGTCCCACAAGCTGTTTTTTACTTTTTATTTCTTTGGTCTATTCTTGCTTTTGTCATTCTTTCTCTAAGACCACCTTCATTAATAAATGCTTTTTCCAATGATTTCATTTGCAGGCTCAGCAAGTAAGTGGTAATCTTAATTAAACAAATCATCACATTGGCACAAATTTCAGGGTCTTCATTTTCTATTGCTTT
>JBBRDW010000119.1:0-13602 GCA_038203525.1 Chitinophagales bacterium
CGGTAAGCTCTTATGCGGATGAAGAAGCTTAATAAAGTTGCAACGTTGAACGGTTTACCCGTTCAGTCAAGCATTTAACTTTTTAACTTATTAATTTTTTATGTAGCCAGCTTTTGTTTTTATGGCATCGCAAGTTGTGACACTCACTTGGAGCATGATTAAATGACGAACGGAGCTGCAAAAAAACTTATGATTTTTCCTTTTTGGAAAATTTTTGTCTGATAATATGATTTTGCCGCTTTTAAAATAATTCATAATTTTTTCTTCATTGATGCCGATGGGGAGCATTAGGTTTTCATTTCGGGCAACTTTGCCTGCGCTGCATAGCCCTGACAGCTGATGAGTTGTTTTTCAATTTGCCATTCGTATTTACCTAGATTTTCTTTATCCAGCCATTGCCTCGTTTTAACAATGCTGGTTCAATAGATTCTGCTTTTGGTGAAAAAGCAGGTTATTCCAGTCTGCTATTAGCAAGCTGTACTAAAATGGCTTACAATGTTGATATTTTAAAAAGTAATGATATTATTCTTGCCGGTTATTATTACTATGGGCTGCCAACTACAGGTATTGCTGAACAGCACTAAATCCCGGCAATTACATGGTGCGTATAGAAACAAACGGCAATAAGAATACGGTAACAAGAATGTTGTAAAAGAATAATCGGGTTATACTTCTACCGGTTCTTATAGACAAAACCGCCTTTATTATTTTGCAAAGGCGGTTTTAATTTTCCCTCTAAACAGTTGGTTGCGGCGCTTTCTTCACAGCATTATGTCATTTCTTCATTATATCAATCAAGTGCCTTACCGCCACCCGAAATTGCATCATAACAAGTTTCTTTTTACCATAAAGTCAGCCTTTATTTCTCTTATGTCTGTATTAAATTCTGTATGGTAAGATGCTTTTTCTTCGCAGCAAAAGGTAACTTCTTTGTGTTACCACCCTTTTCTTTACTGCAAGCAGTCATTTCTTTTGTTACAGCAACTATTGCAAAAAGTGAAGCCAAAGTCCCTTTACGTTACAACAGTAAAAGAGTGCGACGCAACAGTAGGTGCCATGAAAACCCTGGCCGGGTCAAAAAAACTACTGGTATTATACAGCGAAAATAATTTTCATTTTCTCCCATAATTTTCTTTTTTCTGCAACTACAGATGCTGTGTTGGTAATGGAAGAGAGCGTTGAGCCGGGAGCACACATAAAAGTGCAACCTCCATATTGCTGCACCTGGTAATGAGGAATCGAGAATGGCATTTGCAGCTCGTTTGTAGTAACATCGAACATAAAAACCCGCTGTGGCTTAAGTTCTTCTTTTATTGAGGCAAATGAGATATTGTTATGCAGGTAATTGATAATGGCTACATCTCCAAGATTGAGTTTGCAGGCTGCAAGCAATTTGCTTAATGTGCCCAGCCACTCATCATTAACAAAAAAAGCAGTTGTATCTTTCACCAAAATGATGATATTTTTTTTATTGTCACCCAAAAACCATTTTTTCGCAGGTGCTGGCAAAGCAGCTTCCGGGTTTATTTTATTGTCTTTAACCTGTTCCTTTATTTGAAAGGCACCTGTACTGGTTTCCTGCGCAATTACCAAAGATTCTTTGAACAAAGCTGCTATTATGAAGGTAGGTAACTGATTACTCATAGTGTTATAAGTTAGATAACATTCGTTAGTTTTATTTTTTTCTTTTCTTTGCATCAAAATTAGTGATATGACAGAAGCACTCAATATTAATGTTACAAAAATTGAACGAAGCAAGTTGAATGATCTTAATCTGGAAAACCTTCCTTTCGGTAAGTATTTCAGCGACCACATGCTGGAAGCTGATTATGAAAATGGAGAATGGAAAAATGTTGAAATAAAACCTTATCAGCCTTTGCTGCTGGATCCTTCACTTTCTGCCCTGCATTACGGTCAGGCTATATTTGAAGGTATTAAAGCCTATAAAGATGACCAGGGGAGTGCTTTTATATTCCGACCTTACGATAATTTTAGAAGGTTTAATATTTCTGCCGAACGCATGAATATGCCGGCGGTTCCCGAAGAAATTTTTATCGACGGCCTGAAGCAGCTGATAGAGCTAGACAGTAACTGGATTCCTGCGAGGAAAGAGCACTCATTGTATATACGTCCGGTAATGTTTGCTACGGATACCATGCTGGGTGTAAAGCCTTCAGATACTTACAAGTTGCTGATAATACTTAGCCCCACAGGGCCCTACTATTCTACACCAATGAAAATCTCTGTAGAGGAAAAATATACACGTGCTGCCCCGGGCGGTGTTGGTTTTTCAAAGAATGCTGGCAATTATGGTGGAAGTATGCTCGCAGCTACAACCGCCAAAAAGCACGGCTACGACCAAGTTTTGTGGACTGATGCTTTTGAACACAAGTGGCTACAGGAAGTAGGGATGATGAATGTTTTTTTTATGATTAATAACATCGCGATTACACCTTCCCTTGAAGAAGGTACCATACTTGCGGGTGTTACAAGAAATAGTGCCATTGTGGGTTTGAAAGAAATGGGCATAAAGGTGGAAGAACGCAGAATAAGCATCGATGAACTTACAGATGCATATAAAAATGGCTTATTGCAAGAGGTTTTCGGCACAGGAACAGCTGCAACAATAGCTATGATTAGGGAATTAAAATACAGAGACGAGATTATGCAGTTTGATGTAGCTGCCTGGAATGTTGCTCCACAATTAAGAAATTGGCTCACGGCTATAAGAGATGGTAATATTGCAGATAAGTACGGATGGAAGTTGAAAATTTAAGTATTGCATGTAATGATAACCAAAAGAGGCAGGACTATTGTATGGGCAACCTACGTTAATGAATAAAAAGTTATTGATTATCAATTAAAAGCAGTGTGAAGAGGACTGGTATAATTTTTTTTATTAAAAGTTTAGATTTTACGGTTTACTCCCTTACCTTTGCCGTCCTAAAATAATTGGTTAGAATGCCTACAATACAACAGTTAGTTAGAAAAGGCCGTGAAATTATCCGGGCGAAAAGCAAATCCAGGGCACTGGATTCTTGTCCTCAACGCCGTGGTGTATGTACCAGAGTTTATACCACCACTCCAAAGAAACCAAATTCTGCGCTGCGTAAAGTAGCTAAAGTACGTTTAACCAACAAGGTTGAAGTTATTGCATACATTCCGGGTGAAGGGCATAACCTGCAAGAACACTCCATCGTATTGATACGTGGTGGTCGTGTAAAGGATTTGCCGGGTGTACGTTACCATATCGTTCGCGGAAGCCTCGATACTGCCGGTGTTAAAGACCGTAAGAAGAGCCGTTCCAAATACGGTACAAAGAAAGAAAAAGCAAAGAAAAAATAATTTAATAAAAGTAATTACCTGAGATATGCGTAAAGCGCAAGCCAAAAAGTTGCCACTGGCACCAGATCCCCGATTCAATGATAAACTGGTTACCCGTTTTATCAATAATCTTATGTGGGAAGGAAAGAAAAGTACCGCCATCACTATCTTTTACGATGCTGTTGATAAAGTAACCAAGATTACCGGTGAGGATGGATACGAGGTTTGGAAGAAGGCGTTGTCAAATGTAACTCCGGGAGTAGAAGTACGCAGCCGTAGAATTGGTGGCGCAACTTTTCAAATACCTGCCGAAGTTCGCCCCGACAGAAAAATATCCTTAAGCATTAAATGGCTTATCCGTTTCAGCCGCGACCGTAATGGTAAAACAATGGCCGACAAATTAGCCAACGAAGTAATTGCGGCAAGCAAGGGTGAAGGTTCTGCTTTTAAGAAGAAAGAAGATACACACCGTATGGCCGAAGCAAATAAAGCTTTCTCTCACTTTAAGATCTAAAGTTGGAACATATTTAAAAGCCACTCAGCCTAAGTTGAGTGGCTTTTTTCTTTTATTAGGGCTCTGATTGGTAATTGAAAAAATAGAGATCGTTTAAGCATTTTTTTGAACCCGGCAATATAACCATTGGTTTCTTTTCTTGCGTCGCACTCTTATACTTTTATTAATTTTATTCAGCTAATTTTTCCCATCAGGCGGCTAATTTTATAAAAGGGTAACACTTTTATTCAAAGGAAATCATCGTGAACGGTTTTCAATCACTTGCAGTTTGAATCGTCCGGTTTTATATAATAACGCTTATATTTTTTTGATTTAGGATCCATGCAACCCTTAAGGTTCAATATTTCTACATTGCGGAAATCAACAGGCTGGCCTTCACTTTGCAAAGCAATAAAGCCCTCTGTAAGCAGCTTTCCATCAATTTTTATTGCCGGATCATAGTTATGAACTATACCGCCACCTATCTGCGGTTTGGTATATTGCAGCACTGTGTCGCCATTGATAATATGAGTTACCAACGAATCGCCGAGTACAATCATTTCTGCTCTTACCCATTGATCGCCTTCATACGTTTTTGATTTGGATTCAATACAATGCCTTGGATCAATTTTGCCATCATATACAACATCTGTTCCCGGTGAGCACATATTACCGGTAGGCCTTGGTTTTCCGTCACCCAAGCCGGCGAGTAACTGAAATTCTATGGAAATGGGCCAATCCTGGTCTTTTGGCATTGTTCGGGGGTCTTGCGAATGGAACATTACGCCGCTATTTTCAAGTGTATAAATTGGAGCATCTTTTTGCCATTGGCCAACAAAGCGGTATTCAAATACAAGTTTGTAATAAGAATATGGCTGTTTAAAATATAAGTGCCCGAACTGTTCATTAAAAACACCGTACTGGTCGTAACGAACTTTTATCATACCATCTTCTACGCGGAAAGTATTCCCGAAATTTTCACCCACTTCATGGTGATTAATCTTAACAATCCAATCTTTAATATCTTTTCCGTTAAAAAGTGGTACCCATTTTTCTTTGTCGGCTTTTTTTTGCGATAAACCGTTTAGTGAAATGGAGAGCAGTACAACGATGCTGAAATAAGATTTGATGCATACTATTATTTTCTTCATGATCTTTATTGAAATGTTGTTTGAAAAATAAGACTTAATAACATTTTAAAATTAAGCAGATAAAAACTTATAGATCGTAAAATAAAAAAGCAATCTCGGGTTTGCCCATGCCAGTTCCAGAAGTATAAGAGTGCGACGCAAGGAACGATGATCAACGAATCCACGGTTGGGCTCAAAATTTTTTTGATATCATTGAGCAGAAAGATATAATTTCAACCCATAATCTAACGATAATGCAAAGAAGAAATTTTATTAAATCAGTCGGCATTACAACAGCCGCAATAGGGATAGCTCCACAACTGTTTGCAGAAAAGAAAAAAAATGCACTGGGCGTTCAGCTTTATACGATACGCGATGCTATTGCTAAAGACCTTCCTGGTTCTCTGGAACGTCTTTCGAAGCTGGGTTATAACGAAGTTGAACTGTTTGGTTTCAACGGCAGTTTTTTTGGCAAATCTGCAAAGGAATTGGGTAAAATGCTTAGCGATAATGGTCTAAAACCGATTAGCGGCCATTACCTTTCCGGTAGAATTGGAAACGGTGAAGGAACGATGATAAATGGCTGGCAAAAGGCCATTGAATATGCCGCAGAGCTAAAATTAAAATTTATGGTTTGTGCATGGTTACCACCGGCAGAAAGAACTATTGAAATGTATAAAAATTTGCCTCCTTTGCTCAATACCTCCGGCGAGGCTTGCGCTAAATCGGATATTCAGTTTTGTTATCATAACCACGATTTTGAATTTGACCAGGTTGATGGCACTGTGCCTTATAAGCATATTCTAAATAACACCGATGCAGAAAAAGTAAAAATGGAAGTTGATCTTTATTGGCTTGCAAAAGCCGGGCAGGATACAGTGGCACTTTTTCAAAATCATCCGGGCCGTTTTCCCTTGTGGCATGTAAAAGATAAATTAAAAGATACCGGTGCATTTGCAGAAGTGGGTAATGGCGATATTAATTTTGATAAAATTTTTGAGGCCCGTAAAACTGCTGGCCTTAAACATTGGTTTATAGAACAGGATGTGTGCAAAGGCGATCCGTTTGATAGCCTTACGATAAGTAAAGATTATGTGCTTAGAAAAAAATACTAAGATCAAAAAAAATAGACCTGTAAAAGCAACCTGATACGTTGCTTTTTTTATGTCATTTTTCCTAATTTAGATAATTTGCAACTTCAAAAATAAAACAGGCATTCATAATAATCTGCTGCATGATAAAGTTTAGAACAACCATACTAAAATTTGATGCGCAGGGCGAAAAAACCGGTTGGACTTATATCGAAATACCCGCTGCAACAGCACATTTATTAATGCCCGATAACAAAAAATCATTCAGGGTAAAAGGGCTGCTCGACAGCTATGCAATTAAGGGAACTGCGCTAATGCCAATGGGTGGCGGTAATTTTATCATGGCACTAAATGCTTCTCTTAGAAGAGGTATAAAGAAAAGAAAAGGTGCGTTATTAGATGTACAAATTGAAATAGATAACGAACAGATTATTACACCTTCGGAGCTGGTTCAATGCCTTGCAGATGAGCCCGTGGCGAAGGCTTTCTTTAACTCCCTCACAAAATCGCACCAACATTATTTTATTAAATGGATAGAATCTGCCAAAACAGAACCTACGAAAGTAAAACGTATTGCACAGATAATAAATGCCTTGTCTAAAAAAATAGATTTTGGGCTTATGCTGCGCAGTGCGAAACAGGATAAAGACGAGTTGTTGGGCAGATAGTTTTATGAGCCAGACTTAAGTGCTGCTATTGAGCATTGTTGCGTCGCACTCTTGTACTGTATCAAGCAAGGCGACAAGGCTGCGAGACAATAACACAAAATGGCAAAGGTTCTCCGGCTTTTATTTGTTCAGCATTGTTCTGAACGCATAAGAGTGCGACGCAACGGAAGCTGATAGTAGTATGGTTGCCGGGCTCAAAAAAATTACCGGTTAACAGAAAAAATCTTAGATAGGGATGTTGAGAACTGTTTTTATTTTACGTTTTTTCAACTTTAAAAACACAAATATGATCAACTGGAGCGATTTTGAAAAAATTGACATTCGCACGGGAACGGTAATAGATGTGCAGGATTTTATAAAAGCAAAAAAGCCGTCTTACCAGCTTACGATAGACTTTGGGCCGCTCGGGATTAAAAAATCTTCAGCTCAGATAACGCATCACTATAATAAAGAATCGTTGTTGCATAAACAGGTTGTGGCGGTAGTAAATTTTCCGGTAAAACAAATTGCAAATTTTTTCAGCGAATGTCTTGTGCTTGGTGTTTACGATGCTAATAATGATGTGGTATTGTTACAGCCAAATAAAACTGTTGACAATGGGCAAAAAATTGGGTAACGGTTTTTAGAACCGTACCGTAAAATGCTGTTTTATAATTTGCTCTTTTCGAAAGAAAACGATGCCAATAAAAAAGAGGTCAACAGTAAGTGTTACTGCCGGGTGAGCCTTAATCTGCTGCCATGCTTCTTCCATTTCCTTGCTCCAGTGTATATCATCAAAAATCAAAATTGAATGTTCATGGGTACCGGGCAGTAACTGTTCAAAATACCTTATGGTTGGCTCTTTGCGGTGGTTACCATCAAGAAAAACAAAATCGAGACCTGCTGTGTTGCTTGCAGTAACCTGCTGCAAAGTGTTATCGAAATTTCCCTGGATAACAGTAATATTTTTTAACTGAAGCTTTTTAAAATTTTCTGCGGCTATTTTCGCAACTTCTTTGGCGCCTTCCATCGTAGTAACAGGAGTTTGAATATTGGCAGAAGCAAGATAGGCAGCGGTAATACCCAGAGAAGTGCCAAGTTCCAGAATGTTTGATGGTTTATAAAATAGTACCATTCTAAAAAGCAGCCGGGCAAATTTTCGCGGCTTTAGAGACCCCGCTGCAATTGATTGTACTTTTCTTTTGTAAGATGCATCAATTCGGGAACCGGCTCCAAAATCTTCCAGTTCGAGTAGGCGGTTATCTATTTTCAACTGGCTACGCACTTGCTCAATAGCCTGAAAGCAATAATAAATTCTGTCATCATTTAAAACTTGCGTAATGAATTCAAATACAAAAGGCGAATGAACATTATGCCCGCGGCTGTTTGAGGCAGTTAGTTTATAACGTATATATTTTGCTGACAGCTTTATTGTTGAGTACATTATTTGGCGTTTTAACCTCAAAGCCAAAGTAAAGCATAAGATCGCACACTAAATAAATTGGAGCTCAAAACAAATATGTGTTTATAAATAAAAACTTTTGGTACATTTTACTCCACAGGCTATTTTTGCACCCCATTAAGGATTGGCCTATTGTGTAATGGTAGCACAACAGATTTTGGTTCTGTATGTCTTGGTTCGAATCCAGGTAGGCCAACAATAAGCCGGGTAATTACCCGGCTTATTTTATTCTACAACTCCCGTATTTGTATTCACTGCTTTTAAATATGGTTTTTTAATGCCGGCTTAAGCTGTTTGTTTTGCTTTAGTACGGCGCTTTCAATGATCTCAGGTGTGTTTTTTGGTTTAACGGCGTAATTATAGCTGCCTGTTTTGGCTTATAGTGATAAATTTTATTTCAGTAATTTCATGCTGTAAAGTTACAGCACGGTTCTTGCAACGTCTTTTCTCCGAAAATTAAACTATCATAAAATTTAGAAATCACAGTACAATGAAAAAATTATTATTGATTCTGTTAATTGCAACTTCCTGCACGACAGTACAGAAAACTCCCCCGCATGACCGAAAAAATGGTGCGAAATCAGGTAAGCATGGTAAAAAGCAAAATAAAAATAATGGTTCCTACACACCGGATTCAGATGCTTCCGCAGGAACAACTGGTACGGGAAACGCCAACTATGAACTTCCAACTACCGGTGAACTCAAAAAGCCTATTAAGGGACTTATCTGCAGAGATTTTGACAGGGTTGATGCGGTTAACGGCTCTGATGATGAAATGATGAAAATAACAAATGGGGTAGTAATACAGCTATATTGGAAAGATATACAGCCCCAGGAAAATGGCCCTATTGTTCGAAATAATAAGGTCGACAACGCAATTGCATGGGTGAGAAAATTTAAAGCAAAATATGGTGTGGATATACCTATAAAAATAAGGCTGTACAGTGGTATTGATTCACCTGACTGGCTTATAAATAAAAGCAACTTTATGCTTAAAGAGCAAAAGACACCAAAATACTGGGAGCCGATATTTATTGCTGCATATGCCGATGTACAGAGAAAACTAGCCGAACTTTATGACAACGTACCCGAAATTAGCGAAATAGAAAATGGTGGGGCAGGTGTAAGAACAGCCGAGAATTTTATCAGGCCATACGGGTTGCAGGGCAAAAAAGCGGAGCTTAATCAGATATTTTTAAACGCAGGCCTTACCCGCGAAAAGGATTCAATTGCAATTGTAAAAAGTGACGATGCTATGAAGCCCTGGAAAAAAACTTTAATAAGTGTTTGTTATTCCTCCTTCCAATATCTTGATAAAAATGGTAACGCATACGAAAGCGCTTCACTTACTATTCCGTTTATTGATATGTTTCTTCAAAAATTTGGCAAACAGGCCGTAATTGGGAATAATGGTTTAAGAACAAATGCAGGACATAATGGCGACGATTTTGAAGAAGGGGGTGAGCGCTATAAGCTATACACGTATTTTAAAATGCTTCACGATACAAAAGGTATTACTGTATATTTTCAAACTTCTACAACAGAACGCTCTGGCAGTACTTTATCACCGGTAATAAGAGAAGGAATTAAATATGGCGCCTCTTATATAGAGCTGCCAACCAATCCAAGGCAATACAGAACATTGCTGGGCAATGATCTTGAACCACTGAACAAAGAAATAAAAGCTGTAAAATAATTACTGCATATAAATTCGGTCGTTAAGTAAAAAAATATTCCGTATGAGATACGGGATATTTTTTTTGCCAAACTGCAGAGCTTTAATCCGGCTTCTCTTGTGTTGCACTACGCAGGGAAGTTATAAGATTCAGTTTTGCGGTAATTGTAAAATTGACCTGTGTTTCGGCAACGGGACAATTTAAATTTTTTTTCGATCAGCAAGGCGCAGTATTAGCTGAATTTGAATTTAAATGTACAAGTGTGCGACGCAAGGAACGATGAGCAAAATTACCTAAGCCGGGCCCATAATTGTATTACCGGCTTAGCTGTTTAATAAGCTCGCTTTTTTCTGTTACGCCTTGTTTGCGCCAAACTTCTTTGCCATTTTTATAAACGATGAAAGTTGGAAGAGCAGCTACATTTTGCTGCTTCATTACATCGGTATTTATGCCTCCGTCCAAATGCACTAATTTAAACTGATCTTTTAGTTCCCGCTGCACAGATGCAACAACGGGTGCCATTATTTTGCATGGCGGGCACCACTCGGCTCCAAATTCTATAAGCACAGTTGTGGAGCTTGCTGTATATTTTTTATAGGCGTCGGTGGAAAGTTGTGGGGTATTGGCAATTTGTTCAAAGGGTTTGTTTTCCTGCTTCCATTGAATAAAACCACCTTTAAGGTTTTCTACTTGTTTAAATCCATTGTTGTACAGCCATTCTGCAGCCTGTCCACTGCGGCCACCCGAAGCGCAGTAGACCAAAACGGGTTTATTTTTATCGAGATATTTTACGCGTTCTTTAAACTGCTCCTGGCTGGTCCAGTCTGCCTGTAGCGCATTTTTAATATGCCCTTCTTTAAATTCGCCTGGTGTACGTACATCAAGTAACTGTGCATTGGGCAAACTAATATGCTGTTCAAAAGTAGTTGCTGTTACGTCTTTTTGCTGTGCGGCTGTAGGGCCTGCCACAAGAATAGCCAGCAAGATGATGATATAAATATTTTTCATGATTTTATGTTTATTGTTGATATTCTACCGTTAGCGGGAATTTTACAAAGGTTATGCTTAAAGCAGCCGCGGCCGATTCACTTATACGAAAACCAAGGCTCTGGTTCATTTTCATTTCTTCCAGTTGCCACAATACTTTTGCATAAATACTCTTGCCGTTTTCGGCTGTTATTTTTACTATCGTTCCTGTGGGCGCATCGTTCATTAATATGTAATACTTTTTATCGGTCCAGCCACTGGCTGTTTTAAAAGTCATAGCATCGCCGCTTACTATTTTTAATTGATTGGCTTTGGTAGCAGTAACGTAATCTTTACTAAAGAAACTTTCAACTGCATTATTTGAATTGTAAGAAGTATTAGAATTTTCGCTGACTATTACGGTTGTATTTTTCTTAACTGGAATTATATCATTTTTTACTTCTGTTTTCTTGCCTGATTGCTGTACAGCTACTTTTTCTTCAAATGGTTTATTAAAGGTTGAAGTTGTATCTTTTATTGTTGTTGTGGTTTTGGCC
The DNA here is from genome assembly GCA_038203525.1 of Chitinophagales bacterium. GTDB lineage: Bacteria > Bacteroidota > Bacteroidia > Chitinophagales > Chitinophagaceae > Limnovirga. Next base: position 11,347 of record JBBRDW010000119.1, read on the forward strand.
TGTTCTGCTTTTTTAATCGCTGCAGCTGCATCTATCCCTTTACTGCTTACAGCAAGCTGCTCTCCAATTTCTATGTTCAGGTCTGGAATGTTGTTCCATTGTTTTAGATCATCAACCGTAACTCCATATTTTTTACTGATGGCATATAGTGTTTCGCCTTGTTCAACAGTATGAAGAATGGCCGATGATTTTACAACTACAGGTGTTTTTACAGGAGGTGTAGTGTTAACCGTTACCTTTGATTCAGTTCCAGTGGTTTTGGGGATCTTAATTTTTTGACCTGTTGCCAGCACACTGTTGGCATGCATGCCGTTTAAACGCATGATATCGCCTACGGTTGAATGATATTTTTCTGCAAGCATGGAAAGTGTCTCACCCTTTTCCAGTAAATGCTCAGTATATTTTATTGCTTGTGCCTGTACTGCCGCAACTGAAAAAGTAAAACAGAGAAAAAAAAGAATTTTTTGCTTCATTGCTAATTGGTATTATAACACTGGCGAAATTAATCTTTTAAAATTCTCCATTCGGCAGGGTAGTAATTATTTATGCGGTTGTGTAAAACTTTTAACCATCCCAACGCAAGCCCGTTATAGGCTGCAATAGCCCAGCCTTTTGTTGTGCGGTCAACTTCGAAATCTTTTTTCTTCAAATAGAGCAAAGCGTCTTTCAAGTTTAAATTGATGCGTGAAACATGTGTATTAAGTAAATGGCTTAAGGCCAGCTCGTGATTGGGTATCATATCTTTTCCCTTTAACGCACCAATTGCTATGCCTGCCTTTCGTAAATAAAGGTGTTGTTGCAGCGCACTTATTTCCTGTTTCCATTGTGGTTGAACTGCGATGATGTTTTCATTCTGCTTAAAAAAGAAGAGACCTTGATCGTTTTTTATAAGGGTTTCAGCAGCGGCTATTTCATTTTTTGTTGCACTAGCTATTGGGGTTGAATAGTTATTTTTATAGCGCACACCATCTGTTTTTTTTAAAACTGTAATAAAAAATCCTTCTCCATCCACTTTATCCGGAAAGAAGCGGTACCCAAAATTATCGCTGCCTGTTACGGTTTCAATCACACCCCAGTCGGAGTCTACTGACAATTTAATACTTGACAATCGAAACTCTTTCGTAATCCAGTCTAAAATGTCTTCGTTTTCTTCAACTGAATAGGAGCAGGTAGAGTAGATCAGTAAGCCATCTTTTTTCAAGGCTGGATACACATCCGCCAAAATTCTTTGTTGCCGCTGGCTGCAGAGTGCAACATTACCCATGCTCCACTCATTAATTGCCTGTGGATCTTTACGGAACAAGCCACTTCCGCTACAGGGAGCATCCACAATTATTACATCAAAATAGCTTTCAAGAATGGCAAAGTTTTTGGGGTCGCTGTTCGTTACTACAACGTTATTAGCACCCCATTTTGTAATATTTTCTACCAGTATATTAGATCTTTGTCGTATTACATCGTTGGCTACAATTAAACCATTTGCAAAATAAGAAGCGATTAAAGTACTTTTCCCCCCTGGTGCCGCACAAAGGTCCAGAACTTTTAATTCACCCGAATTATTGCCTGTTGTTTGCGCTAATACCGTCCATAAAAACATACTGCTTGCGTCCTGCACATAGTAAGCACCTGCATGAAGCAATGGGTCAAATGTAAAAAAAGGACGTTGCGTTAAATATCTTCCGTGCGGGCACCAGGGCACCACTTGCTTTATTTGTAATTGTGAGGCCGCTTCGTCAAAAGGCTTTGCGGGGTTATATCTTACAGAAGTAAACTGAAGGCCAGAAGAATGTACATTTCTAAAAGTTTCCTCGTCAAAATCTTTCAGTTGTTGCAGTGAATTGATGAGGCTTGCAGGTAATTCAGTTGCCAAAAGCTTTTTTTATCAGGTAAAATTATAGTAAAGGTTTCAAACAGTTTTTAATAGTATCATTCAAAAAAAAGACTTCATTGTTTATTTTTTTTGGGCCCGGCTTCGGTAATTCTATTAAACGTTCCTTGCGTCGCACACTTGTACTGCATAATTTTATTGATCTTTAGCCTTAAGCAATTCCTAGCTTACCTATCGCAAAATTTTAGCTCATGCCCGTTTTCGCGGTTTTTCAAGATTCCGGCGCAACTGTTGGTGCTAATAAAAGATAAGGCTTGTTTTATGATTTAATATTTACAAATCTCAAACTTCGGGCATCTATTTTACCTGTTTATATTTTTCTTTAGTTGGAATAATGGTGTTATTCTTATATTTTTTTATTAATGCGT
>JBBRDW010000120.1:0-13570 GCA_038203525.1 Chitinophagales bacterium
GCATCGTTATTTAAACGTACCAAACCAATATAGGTAAAATTGTTATCCCCAAGAATGCGACCATATCCCCCCACTAAAATTTTTCCATCTTTTTGTAAAGCGCCAGCACCGGCTCCAAAAAGATATGTAAATTCATCCAAGCCAACAATGGTTGTTCCCTGCTCGCCAAAAGAAGCATCAAGGCTGCCATCCACATTGTATTTTGCTACTGCAAAAGCCCCTGCTTCATTTTTTGAATAAGCACCAGTCAGTACAATCTTTTCATCTGCTTCTAAATTAATAGTTGCTGCTGCTGTAGATTCGCCCGTTTCCAGTGTTAAAACAGAATAACCTGTTTTATCCCCAAAATCGGAATCTATTGAACCATCGCTATTGAATCGCGCTACAACCATTTTTACATCGGTACTTCCCGCCGCACCAGTTACCAATATTTTACCATCAGATTGCAAAGCCATATCTGTTAAACTTGCATCCGGCAAGTCCACATCCTCCAATCGTATGCCTGCTATGCCATCTTTTTCTTCATCAAATGTATTGTCAAAACTGCCATCCGGTAAAAAACGGATTACATAAAAAGTATTTCCAAAATACTTTCCTGCTATCAATATTTTATTATCCTTTTGCAGGGCTATGGCATTTACACTGTATATGCCAAGTGCATCTGAAACCAATACAATACCTTTTTCACCAAAACTTTCATCAATCTCTCCATCGGGTAAAATGCGCATTACAAATGGCTCGCCTTCATTATAATCCGTAAGCCCTTTAAAACCAGTAACCACTATTTTACCATCCTCCTGAATCGCTATATCGGCTGGCCTGTCACTCTTTCCAATACTTTTTACAAAAATACCATTACCGCTAAAACTGCTATCCAATGCGCCATTCGTATCTAAGCGAACTATACCTATATCTGAGTAATGATTGCTGGTATTACCTATCACCAAACCAGTCGCAACTATTTTACCGTCTTCCTGAATAGTTAAAGCAAGAAGGACTGATACCCGGTTGCCTTCTGCATCAGTAATAGTAGTTTGCCCCTTATTCCCAAAACTTTCATCTAAACTTCCATCCGTATTAAAACGTGCTATAATGAAACCTGATTCAGCAAGGTTAAAGCTTGCATAATATCCCCCGGTAACAATTTTTCCATCTTTCTGTAAAGCTAAAGCTGTACAATCACTGTTAAAAGTTTTGCTGATTACTTTCCCGTCAACTCCAAAACTGTTATCTAATGTACCGGATTGTGCATTGGACGTAAAGCCCATAATAAAACAGCAGGCTGTTGTGTAAATAAGATGTTTCATAATATTTTTTTTATTGTTATTAAAGATTTATTGGATCGCAGTTAATATCAAAATCGGGTGTCACAGGGCAATTGTTCAAATCAACATTGTCAGAACATTGCCTGTTATTTTTGCAATTAATAAAATAGCTGCGGGCATCATTAGTTCCGTCCTTTAAATATCTAAAGGACGGATGAATACGCCCAGCGTTACTATAATTCATTATTTTCTGGCAAAATACCGCAATTCTTCCTGCTATATAACTGGTAACTGCTGCATCTGTAATATAGCCGGTTCCATAATCGCTTTTATAACGGTTAGGGTTAGTAACTTCACCGGTCAATCCATGCTTAGCATCGCAGTCCCCATAAAACTCGGTAAACCTATTTATCCGGCTGTCTTTAAGAATATTATAAACAGTTAACCCACTACCTTTTTTCGTAAACTGCCTTGTAAGTGGTAAAACATTTTGCATTTTTATTTGATAAGTACCATTTTGATAAAAACAAAAATTCTCAGAGTTATATGGTGGAATTTGCGAATTCAAAAAATCCTGACTCGCATCATCAAGGTAAGGGTTTGTGCCATCGAGTCTACCATGAAAGGAAATTACCGGGGCGTTAAAGGGAGAAGCACCAGCGCTTAATACATTATCTTTAAAAAACGCCGCTTCCTCACTAAAAGGATTAACAGCTGGCATACGCAATGCGCCCCAGCAGCTAAAAACACCCCTAATCAATGGCATTGGGTCTGTTGAAAGTGCTTCATAATTATTTGAATCGATTGGATCAAGTGCTTGGGAGATAGATAAAGTAGAGGCAGGGTCTGTTAAAAATGTAGATCTACCATTGACTGATCCCGTAAGTAAGCAACATTAAGTGCTATGCCTGCCCCTGCGCTGGCACCCCCAATAAAAAATTGGTCGGGATCAATCAGGAATTTTTTATAATTGCTGTTAGCGATATTCGCAGTATTTCTTGTTAAAATTAGCTTTGCAGCAGCACGTATATCCTGTATGCCACGATAGGGTGCAAGGTGTTCCTGAGCTGAAGTGAGCGTTCCATTTCCATCTACAGTCCTGCCTGTTCTATACTCAATTTGAAAAACTACAAACCCTTTGCGTGCAAATTCAGTGGCAAGCTGTTCTGTAAAAATATCATCATAAGAGGTGCACTCTTTAAAACCACCCGGATGCAGAATTATCATTACTGGCAGCTTCACGGCCTGGTAATCATGGCCACCCATACCAACTCCTAGTTGTAGGTTTGAAGCAGCATAAGTTACCTTATATTTCAGAGCCGTTTCTAATTGACTTGGTTTATGGCTGTTAAGGTAGCTACAGGCTTTAGATACTATAGTAGTATCCCTACAGCCCGAACCGTCATCCGCTACATACAATACGTCTTTAATAGGATCCATATCTGTATCATTGGGAACCAATTTTTTACTCTTGTTATAGGTATATAAATCATTGGAATAATTTTGCCTAATCTTATCTGCCGCAAAAATATATCCTGAATCTGCTACACCTGTAGTCGGTTCCCTCAAATCCTTTGTACAGTCTTTTGGATGACTTAGATCGTCAGGAATAGTTTTGGCTTGCATTCCAAATATTCTGGAATAAGGTAAAAAAGAACCAGCTATGGCAAAACCCGTTTGTTTAAGAAATTGTTTTCGTGTAGTACTCATTTTTTATATTATTTAAGGTAAAAAAATACAGGTTTGTTTTAGTAACTACTCCGGGTAAAGGAAAACATACGGCCAGTAAGTAGATTGTTTATAAAAGTATTTTTAGAGTTAGGCATGGTATATAATTTGGTTAATGAAAACTAAAAATATCTTTTAATTTAGGAAACTGATATTATTTTTTTGCTTTCTTTAGCAAATTAATTTCGATTTTTTTTGGCTGCTTAATTCTAAAACCAACCCCACTCATTTTATAAAAAAACATTTGGAACTACAAAAACCTTATTTCCTCCTTTTATTCAAAAATTATTTATACTTTTAAAATGGTAATTATTAACAAATCAATTTTTTAATCAAAAAATCAACAACCCATGCCATCCACTTCCGAAACAGGGCACGCAAAAAACGTTGCCACTTTTGAAACACTAATTTCATTCTGCACAGGTTATGGCGCTACTTACGCCCCATCAAGGAATGCTTTAAAAGTAGCCAATATGCAAACCCAGTTAACCGCAGCACAAGCCGCCATTGCAGACTGAAAAACCAAAGAAATTGCATTCGATAATGCAACCGATGCAAGAATGGTGGCCTTTACCAATCTCAAACCATTGGGTACAAAAATCGTAAACGCATTGGCAGTATCAGGCGTATCAGTACAGGTAATTGAAAGCGCAAAAACCATTAATCGCAAGCTGCAGGGCAAACGGGCAAGCAGTACGCCACCGCCGCCCCCACCACCCACAGATGGTACAACCCCACCACCGGCAGACACGGTATCATCATCCCAGCAGAGTTACGATAACCTTATAGAGCATTTCAATGCCCTTATAGAATTAGTAAGTTCTCATAGCGAATACAATCCCAACGAAGCAGATTTAAAAGTAACAGCCTTACAAACGTATAAAACAGCATTAAAAACTGCCAATACTGCAATGCTCAGTCCCAATACAGCCTGGAGCAATGCCCGCATAGCAAGAGATACAATATTATATGCCGAAATTACCGGACTTGTAGATGTGGCCCTCGATGTAAAATCATACATCAAATCTATATTTTCAGCATCTAGCCCACAATACAAACAAGTTAGCGGCTTACAGTTTAGAAAACCTACTAGCTAACCGGAATCAAAAAAGGGCTTTGCTTTAATGGCAAAGTCCTTTTTTATAACCCATATCCCCAAATAGTAAACTACCATCCGCAAGTAAGAAACTCCTGTACGCACAGAAGAAACTCCTACCCGCAAGTAGAAAACTCCCATACGCACAGAAGAACCTACCACCCGCAACTAAGAAACTCCCGTACGCACAAAAGAAACTCCCACCCGTAAGTACGAAACTCCCGTACGCACAGAAGAAACTCCTACCCGTAATCAAGAAACTACCACCCGCAAGTACGAAACTCCCATACGCAAGTAGAAAACGCCAACCCGCAACATTTAAATTGGTCAATTTACCGTCATCACTCCATCTACGCTTCGGTAAAAGCTGCATAAAGAATAAAATGTACAAGAGTGCGACGCAACAGGCGATGCCATAAAAAAATATGCCCGACCCAAAAAAACACTTCACTTATTTGTGTGTTCATTTTATAAACTACCGCTACCGGCTATCAACCAAAAGCTTTGTAATATTGCCAATGCAAAAACAAGTGATAACCAATATTAGCTGCCTTGTAAATGTGCGCAGCCAAACGCATATACTGCGCGGTAAGCAACTTGCTCAATTGCCCTGCATTGAAAATGCATACCTCGAAATTGAAAACGGCCTTATAGCAGGTTACGGCAGTATGGCGAACATGCCCGAAACTTTCGCTGAAGAAACCACCAACTACCCACTACAAACCACCAACGCAAACGGCGCAACCATCCTGCCCTGCTGGTGCGACAGTCATACACACCTTGTATTTGCCGCCAGCCGCGAAGCAGAATTTGTAGACAAAATAAAAGGAGCCAGTTATGCTGAAATTGCAGCCAAAGGCGGCGGCATTTTAAACTCAGCAAGAAAATTAAACGAAACCCCGGAAGATATTTTGTACGCTCAGGCATGGGCCCGTTTACAGGAGTTAATGCGCCTTGGCACCGGTGCCATAGAAATAAAAAGCGGCTATGGTTTAACAGTAGAAGGCGAACTTAAAATGCTGCGGGTCATAAAAAAATTAAAGGCAAATGCACCGATACCAATAAAAGCTACATTCCTTGGTGCACACGCGTTTCCGGCAGAATTTATAGAAAACCACCAGGGTTATATTGATCTTATCATTAATGAAATGCTGCCGAAAATAGCGGAAGAAAACCTGGCAGATTATATAGATGTATTTTGCGAGGAAGGCTTTTTTTCTGTGGTGGAAACAGAAACTATTTGCCGGGCAGGAATGGCTTATGGCCTTAAACCAAGACTGCATGTAAACCAGCTTAATAATTCGGGCGGGGTGCAGGTTGGGGCAAAATTAAATGCAGTTTCGCTTGATCATTTAGAAACACTGGGCACAGAAGAAGTTGAAATACTGGCGGGTTTAAAAGCCGCTGCCGATGGTAATGTTTGGCAAGGTCTCAGCACTTTGCTACCCACCGCAGCCTATTTTCTACGGATGCATTTTCAACCGGCAAGGCAGTTGATAGATGCTGGTTGTGCGGTAGCGCTGGCATCAGATTTTAACCCCGGCTCATCGCCCAGCGGCAATATGAATACGGTTGTTTCTATGAGCTGCATACAAATGAAAATGCTGCCCGAAGAAGCCATAAATGCAGCCACCATCAATAGTGCGTATGCCATGGAAATGGGAGACCAGGTTGGCAGTATTACTATTGGCAAAAGGGCGAACCTCATCTTTACAAAACCTATTCCTTCACTCGCTTATCTGCCTTATGCTTTTGGGAGTAATTTAATTAATAAGGTGATGATTAATGGCACCCTTCTAAATCCCTAAACCGCACACGGGGAAATTTTGGAGGCTGATCTGTAGCGAAGTACAAGTGCGGGAAACGGAGGTGTAATTTTTTTTGAGCCCAGTAGATTTAGTACTATTAAGCTTTGGTTGCGTCGCACTCTTGTACTTTTTTTTATTTATTGGGCAACTATTGCGGAGTGGCTTATTTATAGTTTGCACACAGTAATAAAATATATCTTCATATACTTGCTTTCGGTTTTATAAATTTATCATCTTATGCAGCAACTAATAGAATGTGTACCCAATTTTAGCGAAGGAACCGACCTGAATGTGATTAAACAAATCACCAACCAAATTGAGGCCGTTGAAGGCGTACAGCTACTTAATGTGGATCCGGGTAAGGCTACTAACCGTACGGTAGTAACTTTTGTAGGCGAACCAAAAGCCGTTGTGCAAGCGGCCTACAGGGCAATAAAAAAAGCCGGTGAACTGATTGATATGAGCAAACAAAAAGGCGAACATCCACGCATGGGTGCTACAGATGTTTGTCCGCTGATACCCATTGCAAATATTACCATGGAAGAAACTGCGGAGTATGCGCAACAACTTGCATCGCTTGTAGGCAATGAACTTTTAATACCTGTTTATTTATATGAAGCAGCACAACCCAATGCAAGCCGCAGCAATTTATCGGTAATACGCGCTGGTGAATATGAAGGCTTCTTTAAAAAAATAAAACTGCCGGAATGGAAACCCGATTTTGGCCCGGCCGAATTTGATGTAAAACGGGGCGCCACCGTAATTGGCGCAAGAGATTTTCTGGTAGCATACAACGTAAACCTAAATACTACTTCTACCCGGCGCGCCAATGCCATTGCTTTTGATGTAAGGGAAGCCGGCCGCGTAAAAAAAGAAGGCAATAAAACGGTTATCGATGAAAACGGTAAGCCGGTTAATATTCCGGGAAGTTTAAAGTGTGTAAAAGCAATTGGCTGGTATATTGAAGAATATGGCATTGCGCAGATTTCCATGAACCTCACCAACATTAATATAACTCCCGTACACATTGCATTTGACGAAGTATGTAAAAAAGCAAATGACCGGGGCATTAGGGTTACGGGAAGTGAGCTGGTGGGCCTTATTCCCCTAAAGGCAATGCTCGATGCAGGAAAATATTTTTTAAGAAAGCAAAAGCGTTCAACTGGCGTAAGTGAGAAAGAACTGATTCGAATTGCAATAAAATCAATGGGGCTTGATGAACTTACCTCCTTTAACCCCGAGGAAAGAATAATTGAATACATGCTGCAAAACAAAGCAGACAGTAAGCTTATTAATATGAGCCTTACAGCTTTTGCAAATGAAACAGCCAGTGAAAGCCCGGCGCCGGGCGGCGGTTCCATTGCAGCCTATATTGGATCGCTTGGTGCAGCCCTTGCAACGATGGTTGCCAATCTTTCTTCCCATAAAAAAGGATGGGACGACCGCTGGGAGGAATTCAGTAACTGGGCAGAAAAAGGCGAAGCCTGCAAAACTGAGTTGCTTAAATTAGTGGATGCTGATACCAAGGCTTTTAACCAGATAATGATTGCGTTTGGTTTGCCAAAATCTTCCGAAGACGAAAAGGCTGCACGAAAAAACGCTATTCAGGATGCAACAAGGTTTGCTATTGAAATTCCGTTTAAAGTTATGCAGACCGCCTTTGCAAGTATGGAAACAATTAGGGCAATGGCAGACATTGGCAACCCAAATTCTGTATCTGATGCAGGTGTAGGAGCATTGTGTGCAAGGAGTGCGGTAATGGGTGCATTTTTAAATGTACGCATTAATGCAGCCGGATTTGACGATAAAGACTTTGTTGCAGATATTATCAAAAAAGGAAAAGAGATAGAAGATAAAGCTGTTGAGCTGGAAACAGAAATATTAAAAATAGTAAACAACCGCATTGGGTTGTAAACACAGCTTACAAACTGCGCCTCAATACAACAGTCACGTTAGTATTTTAACTGCCCGAATGCTCATTACGCAAGGAGAGGCATGAATAGAGAGTCTGGTAACTGCACTGTTTATCTGCAATAAACTTTGCTTTTTTTATACAACCGGCTACGCAGCAATACTAGCTGGATCTTGGATTGTACAGGCTGCAAAAATATTCATTCTCGTACTTGTATACGGTAGCGGTTCTAAAGCCACCATCATAATTCTTGTAGCTGAAAGACTTATACTGAGAAAGTTGCTTTTTGCGGGTTTTAACGTCAACAAACTTTAGGCCCAGCCTGTTTATCAGCACATACATTGGGCTTGATGCGCCCACAATCGCTGCTTTTTCCTTTTCTGTCATAAGTAATCGGGAGTTATTTTTTTCAAGGCAATCATTGGATATAAAATAATTTTTAAAGAAGTTTCATTTGTTCTTCCTTAAAAACAGCTTTCTGAGATTTTTTTCCATCAAACCAAAAACATTCATAACGGTCAGGCAAGGGAACATTTCCGTTAATTGTTCGGGTAGATGCATTTCCCTTGACTGTCATGGAGTGACTGCCTGAAATTAAGGATATGATATCTCCTGCCTTGAATTTATATGCCATTTTAAGGATAATTAAATTTTCAATCAACTTACACGGGGCAAGTTATGAAATAAGAACAGGTTAATAGCTGACTTGCAAACAAAAAATTAATGCCGGTATAAATTTTTATTGTTTATAACCTGACATGTTCATTAAAAGGTTACAGATTTTTGACCAAATCTTTCGGACGGTATAAAAGAATTGAAAAGAGCGGCTAAGTTTTAACAGCAACACCAATGATACCAGCTAATGTTTTCATGGCGTATTCGTTGCATCGCAAATCGACGAAGGAGATTCGCGAATTCTAAAAAAATTAAAAGACTCATGAGCAACCTGTTCAACAGCAGTTAATCGATCGTCTTTGGCGTTGAATTAACTACTACAGTACAAGTGTGCGACGCAACGATGTTACATTGAAATACAATTGCCGGGCTAATAATTGTACTGGCTGTTTACATTTGCATTTTTATGATTTTAGTTAACCTACAAACTACCTTAGTAAAAAGGGAATGCCTTATTTGCCCCAACTTGCCTTTCCCATAGAACTCTTGACTTATTGCCTTTTAACCTTTTATTTATTTTAGCGTTTCGTCGAGCCATTTATAAAATTCTCTTTGCCAAACCAATGCATTTTGCGCATGCAGCACCCAATGGTTCTCATCGGGCAGGTAAAGAAATTTACTTTTGATGCCGCGAAGCTGTGCTGCCTGGAAAGCTTGCTGCCCCTGCTCTATTGGTACGCGGTAATCTTTGCCTCCCTGAACAATCATGATGGGCGTATTCCATTTATCGACAAAATTGCTGGGCGATTGTGAGAACGAACGCTGCGCAACAGCGTTGTTCTTATTCCAGTATGCGCCCCCTTTTTCCCAGTTCTCGAACCACATTTCATCGGTGGTTCCATACATACTCCTAAAATCGAACACACCATCGTGTGAGATAAATGTTTTATACCGGTGGTTATGCACTGCTGCCAAAGCAAATACGGAGAAACCGCCGAAACTTGCCCCTACACAGCCTCGGCGGTCTTTGTCTATAAAAGGCTCTTTTGAAACGGCATCGGTGGCGCTCAGGTAGTCTTTAATAACCTGTCCGCCCCAATCTTTACTTACCTGTTCGTTCCATTTGGTTCCAAAACCCGGCATGCCGCGCCTGCAGGGAGCAACCACGATGTATCCGTTGGACGCCATCAACTGAAAATTCCAGCGAATGGAATAAAACTGGGTGAGTGCCGATTGTGGCCCGCCCTCACAAAACAAAAGCGATGGATATTTCTTTTTAGGATCGAAGCCGGGCGGATAAACAACCCATACCAGCATCTGTTTGTTATCGGTAGTGGTTACAAATCTACGTTCAGACTTACACATGCCTATTGAACTATAAATTGCATCGTTTACATGCGTTACCTGCGCCATGCTGCCATCGATGATGTTGAGATTGTACAGTTCTGTTGCATGGTTAAAATCCTGTCTTGTAACAATTAATGAATTGCCCGACTGGCCAACAATGCCGGTTACATCAAAGTCGCCTTTTGTAATTTGGGTTACCACCGGCAGCATTTTTGCAAAGCCCGGATAATTTACTGCAAAGAGTTGTAAGGTTCCGTTTATTGGCGCGATAAAAAAGATATTCCTGTTATCGTCGCTCCAGCGAAAGCCTTGAACCTGTAAATCATCGCGCTGGCCTGTAAGATTCATCCTGGTGGCACCATTCCAAACAATGATGTCTTGTTTATCGGCTTCATAACCTTCGCGTTTCATGCTTAGCCAGGCAAGCTCTCCTTTGACATTGTACGATGGATTAATGTCGTAACCTTTGTTGTCTTCGGTAAGGTTTTTTGTGGTGCCGGTAATTACATCGTACGAGTACAAATCTGTGTTCGTGCTAACGGCATAAGCAGTTCCCGTTTTCTTTTTACATACATAAACAACGTGCCTGCTATCGGGGTTCCAAATAAAATCTTCATCGCCGTCAAAAGGTTTTTGCGGGCAATCGAACATTTCGTTTGGCATAATATCTTTTGCTTCACCTGCCTTTCCATCAACCACTGGTGCTACAAATACATGGCCGTATTTACCGTCTTCCCATTCATCCCAATGGCGGTAATTTAGCGATGAATAGATGTACACGTCCGATTTTGGAAGATCGGCATAGGTATCTGCGCCGGTTGTATTCTGCAGCTTAACTTCACCAGTACTCATCATGTATTTTCCATCTGCAGAAATTTTATTGCTGGCAAGCAAACTGTCTGCATTGTTTACTTCAATGGCGTTACCACCGCTCACCGGCACAACATAAGTTTTCGAGGAACTTTTATTCAGCGAAACATCCGGTACGCTTACGCTGTACACAACAAACTGTTTATCTTTAGAAACGCCCAGCGCATTTACCCTGCCCAGCTTCCAGAGCAGTTCGGGTGTCATTACGTTTTGGGAAAAGGAAATAAAAGGTGCGGCAATTACTATGATCAATAATAACTTTCTCATGTTAGAAAATATTTAGGTAGCGAACTTAAGTAATTCTGCTGATCTTCCGTTGTGTCACTCACTTGTACGTTCGGATCATGGCTGGGCAGTAGCAAGGATGGTCTGTTGTTTAGTCAAAAATTCAAGCGGTTGAAATAGTAAGCGGGAACGCCAACTAAAGCGCATTACGTACACTAATAACAGCAGGCGAGCCGCTTGCATGTACGTTTGAAGCCTGGCGATGCCTGGGCATTCAATAAATTTTCAGCCGGAATGTAAATACAGAAAACGAAAACATAGTAGAGATTAATATTCATCGTTCATCAGAGCATTTTCAGGCCGGAACGGTAGCCCAATATTGAACAAAAAGTTGATAAAATTCACATCAGCCAAGCTATCGCCAATGCGACAGTTAGCGATTTTTTGTCTTCAAATTTTGATTTTCATTTCCAGGGATTATAGGATGAAAATACCCAAACATACCCTTCCCGGTCTTTGCAACTATAACCTCTTCCGCCATAAGGCTTATCTTCAATAGGTATAATTATTTCTGCATTATTAAGCTTTGCATTTTCATAATGCTGGTCAACTTCTTTTATGTAAACTAATATTTCAACTGTTCCAATTCCTCCAATTTGCTTTGGTGTTTTACAAAAAGTTGGATGAGGATAGTTTTCTGCAGACGAAAGCATAATTCCACTGTTTCCAATAATTAAATGCGCATGGCTTATTGTTTTATTTTCGCCCTCTACTACCAATTTTTTTTCAAATCCAAATGCTTGGCAAAGCCATTCAATCATTTCAGGTGCATTATGATATAAAAGTCCTGGTGTTATAATTGAATTTTCCATATCCTGCTTCCCTTTTTTTAAAATTCTAATAAAAAAAATTCGTCTTGTCCTAAAATGGGTTTAAACAAATTCAATTTAAAATTTACGATATAATTCTATTCAAACTTTATGAGATGAAACTAAATTTCATCTTTTACTTTTTTCAAATATTTGCAGGGCTTCATTTTTTAATGAACGCTAATGAACAGGCCTTGGCGAAGTACGGGAATAGTAGCTTGTCAAGCCCGGAACAAATGCTGATTGAAAATCTTTTGATGAAGATAACAACAAAGAGGTAAATATTAAATGTCCAGCCCAGAACCAACGCACAACAGAATTACAATTGCCGAAGATAGCAAGATCAAGCCCGTATTTTGTCAAACCTTTTGTTATAATAATAACTACTTCACAGCCCCTACCGTGCGATTCCGTACAACCGGGGCTTCATCGTTGGTGCTGCGCACCCGACGAAGCCTTATTTGTTTGCTTGCAGTTTTATCTTTCTCGTCAAACTATTTTTTATTCTGTTTTAAATAGTTTCTAATAATTCTTGTTGTAGTCAACACCGTTGTAAAGAGTAAAAAGAAAAAGACAAAATACTTTCCTTTAAAAGGGCTTTCAGTCAAAAAATTGGTCATTGATAATATAAGTAAAATAACCCCCAATATCCCTGTCAGTCCAAATATTATTGTTTGTTTTTTGTAGGGGCTTCAATCCAATTTTTATTTTCCATTGTAGATATTTTTTGATTGTCGGTTTAAATTTTCCTATTCGTACTTGCGTTTCTTTTTAAATTGTTTGATGTCAAAATATTGTTGATTGCCCAACCAATTTTATTGTGTCCTAAAGACTTTACTAAAAGTTCACCAAGTACAAATGAAAAATAGAAAACGACTGTCGAACCAAAAAAATACTTGTCTGCTATGTTGATGCTTTTTTTTGTCAAGTCTATTGATTTATTAGATCGCTTATTTAGTCTGCCAAATTTGAAATACAACAGCTTGAAAAAAATTGCAGCCAACGTTTTGCATTGGCGAAGGGCAGGGAATTCATTGCTGGTCTTGCCCGGTGCAGATGCCAAATTGGAAACGAAAATATTAAATTGAAATGAAAGTTAAATAAAAAACGGTCAAGCCCGTAACCGCTGCCAATTGAAAAACAAATGTACAAGATAAGAACCAAAAATCCACCGATGCTTGTCCTGCCCGAACAACTGCTGCCATGTTGCTAATGATGAAGATTACAACGTCAAGCCCCAATATTGCAAAACCCAATGTTGTGCGTTCGCCAAATTTATTTCAAACTGCCTTGCTTTAATAGTTATCCAAAGAGCTTTACCAATTCTTCTCTTTTTTGTTGTAATTGTTGGTCTATTCTGTTGCTAATGCTTTGCGACCATATGTCAATTGATGCATTGTTACTATTGACAAACTGCATTGTCATTGACAATAAACCTCTTGCTTCTGCAATGGCTCTTGTCGGATTAAGTTCTGGAAGGTCAACATAAACGGTCAATCTATTATAGCTTGGTAAAACAAGACCATGGTCTGAACTTGAATAGGAAAAACCAACTTCAGGTGTATGGTCAAATAATTCTGTGTCCCCCGTAAATGGAAACTCAACTTTATGAACGTAGTGATGTCTGCTCATTCCAAGCATTTGTTGCTGCATACTTAAAGCTTTTTCTTCGTATTCATGGTCAACACATTTGGCAGGGCTTTCTTATAAAAACCTGCGGACGTTCATAAGTACACAAAATATAAATTTTTTTTTGCTTTAAAATCTTCGGATTTAACAGGGCTGCAAAGCGAATTTGTAATCAAACAGGATTTCAGTAGTCTGTTGATACCTAA
>JBBRDW010000121.1:0-13550 GCA_038203525.1 Chitinophagales bacterium
TATCTACAACTTTCTGCGGAATGCCGTTGCCGTTGTCTTTTACACTAACAGAAATTTTATCACCAATCTTTTTTGTACTCACTACAACTGTGGGTTCATATCCTTCTGGTTGCTGCTTCTTCTTTTCAGCAACAGCATAAAAAGCATTGTTGTATAAGTTCAATAACACTCTTCCAATGTCTTGCGGCACGATATTTATCTTTCCAATGCCCTCATCAAAATCTGTTTTAAAATCTGCATTGAAGTTTTTGTCTTTTGCTCTTAAGCCATGATAAGCGAGTCTTAAATATTCATCGGCTAATGCATTGATTTCTGTTGGTTCTTTTTTACCTGTGCTTGTGCGGCTGTGTTGCAGCATTCCTTTTACAATAGCATCTGCACGTTTCCCATGATGATTTATTTTTTCAAGATTTTGAATAACATCGTTGGCTATATCTTTTGCATCTTCTGCATTGCCATTGTCTAATTCCGTTTTCATTTCATCCAGTAATTCTTTGCTTACTTCTGAAAAATTATTCACGAAATTCAACGGGTTTTGAATTTCATGTGCTATGCCAGCAGTAAGCTCTCCAAGGCTTGCCATTTTTTCTGACTGGATGAGTTGGGATTGGGTGGATTTTAATTCTGATAAAGTTGTTTCTACTTTTTCTTTTTGATGCTGTAATAAAAGGTTGGCTTTTTGTTTATTCTTCATGTTTCTGTAAAAAATAAATGCAATGATGAGCAGTACAATTATGCCTGTAAAAAGACCATATAGTTTTAAACTGTTCTGGTACGACAGCCGGGCAGCTTCTAATTCTTGTTGCTTTTCTTCCTCGTGTGTAATAAGATTTTGAATTGTTTGAATATTTGCCGTTCCATATAAACTATCTTTCTCGTTGGCAACAATCTTATAATATTTAAGCGCTGTTGCAGGTTCAGTTAAGTCATATATTTCTGCAAGCAAACTGCCCGAAAGTATAATAGCTTTTTTATAAGAGATTTGCTTACCGTATTCAAATCCCTTTAACGCATATAAAAGCGCTGAATCTTGTTTGTTTATTTTTGAGAACATAACAGACATTGAAGAATATATATCTGATAAAGTCAGTAAGTCTTTGTTTTCAATAGAGATTTCAATAGCAACACGAAATAAGGAATCAGCGGTTTGATAATTGTCTTTTCTTACTTCGATTACTCCGGATATGCGGAATGCTTCCTGGATCGTGCCTATTAATGATTCTTTTTCTTTAATTGCCATTTTAGCATGAAATGAAGCGGAATCAAGTTTATCTATTTTTTCATAGGCATTGGCTAAAAAAATATGATCTGTTCCGGCACTCTTACTTTTTATTTCCTCATCCAGTTTCAAGGCTCTGAGATCATATACTATAGCTTTAGAATAATTCTCAAGGTCAAAATATACACCTCCTAATCGCCTATTGGCTCTTGCAATTTCATCAGGAAAGTTATTGTCTGTAGCAATCTTAAGGGAGTTAAAAAGAAGGTCCAGTGCTTCGGCAAATTTTCCCTGCTGGCTCATGATACCACTTAAAGTTGCCAATAAGTGTGCCACATCCCTGTTACGGCCCTTTCTTGTTGCTAAATCAATACTGGCCTGGCAATATTTTAATGATGAATCAATATTTAAAACCTGGTAATTGAAAGCCAGCCCGCCCATTGCATGTATCCTGCTGGAATCATCTTTTGCATTTGCAAGTTCATATTTAAGTCTGTCAATTCTTTTGCTATTTATTGAACTGTCCTGTGCATTTACTATAAACTGCAAGACGAATAGAAAAAATACCAGTATTTTTTTTTTATACATAAGATTACATAATTAATTGAATAGTAAACTCAGTGCCGTTACCTTCCTTCGTCTCCACCTTTATTTCACCGCTATGCGCCTTTACAATATCATAACTCAAACTCAGTCCGAGCCCCGTTCCCTGCCCGGTGGGTTTTGTAGTAAAGAATGGTTGAAAGATTTTATCTACAACTTTCTGCGGAATGCCGTTGCCGTTGTCTTTTACACTAACAGAAATTTTATCACCAATCTTTTTTGTACTCACTACAACTGTGGGTTCATATCCTTCTGGTTGCTGCTTCTTCTTTTCTGCAACTGCATAAAAAGCATTGTTGTATAAGTTTAATAACACCCTTCCAATATCCTGTGGAATGATATTTATTTCACCAATGCTTTCATCAAAATCTGTTTTAAAATCTGCATTGAAACTTTTGTCTTTTGCACGAAGGCCATGATAACTTAATCGTAAATATTCATCAACCAAAGCATTTATATCTGTTGGTTCCTTTTTACCTGAGCTTGTGCGGCTATGTTGCAACATGCCTTTTACAATAGCATCTGCACGTTTCCCATGATGATTTATTTTTTCAAGATTTTGAATAACATCATTGGCTATATCTTTCGCATCTTCTGCATTGCCATTGTCTAATTCAGTTTTCATTTCATCCAGTAATTCTTTACTTACCTCACTAAAATTATTTACAAAGTTTAACGGGTTTTGTATTTCATGTGCAATGCCTGCAGTAAGCTCTCCAAGGCTTGCCATTTTTTCTGATTGAATGAGTTGGGATTGGGTAGACTTTAATTCTGAAAGTGATTTTTGTAGTGCAGTATTGGTTTCTTCAATGGCTTTTCTTTTTTGTTCAAGCTCCTCAATGGTTTCTTCCAATAATATAGCTGTAGTACGTTTTACTTTTTCTGTTCTATCTAATTTGAAGGCAGTAATTTCTAATTCCTTATCGGCATCTTTCAGAGATTTGGAAATGGTTACTTTTTGTTCGGCAGATAAATTTTCATTCTGCTGGATAATGTTTAATATATTTTGTAAGTGCTGGTTCATTTATTTTCTCTTTTTTACTGATTGTGCAGTTATGAGATTATTTTTCTTCTTTTCCTGTTCGGTTAAATAGTTTTGAGAGGTAATTACTTTTTGATGCGGAGAAGGCTTTTTGAATCAGCACAATCTGTAATATATTTTTTACCATCAGCCGATTCTAATTTCAGTTGTACGATAATATCGTACAACTGGATAAACCCTTCTTTTTGCAACTTTATTTTTAAATCGCTCCAGTATCTTCTTGGATTATTACTTTCAGTCAGAATTTCAATAACGTCTATAATTGAAAAATACCATTTCTGTTTTACTTCATTCCATGCAGAACGAATCTGTTTGCTTTCAAATAATTTTATGTTACTCATGAGCTTGATTTTTTAGTTACTCATTTTATTTTTTTTATGCTGACCATTTTTTTAGTTCAATTAAAACTTTGACTGCTACTATTTCTATTTTGTTCAATAAAGAAAAAAATGTACAAGAGTGCGACGCCAATAAAGTTGAACATTGCTATAAAGCCGGGCCCATAAAAACTATTTTTCTTTTAAGGCTATCACACAGGTTGTAAGATTATGCATTTCCAAATTACCTCCGGTGGCTCTTCCTAACTCTGCGTTACTAAACATGCCAGCCATGGGTACATTCCATACATTTTTAATGCCTTCTAATTCCTGTGTCATTAGTGGCCCGAGTGAAAGAATTCTTCCGGCGCAACTGAAAACAACTACTGCATCTGCCTCAGGCATTTCAGTAGCTTTTAAATTTTCTACTCCTTTAATTACTTTTTCCATCACATCCCAATCTGGCGGTAAAGAAAAACGAACTTTAGAACCTTGCGGAACCGTACCGCTGGTATAAAATGATCGATCATTCCAGTCAACAACAAGACCAGGTCGCATAATAGGTTCACCTTTTACCCGCTGCAACTGGAGGGGAAAATTGGCCGCAATTTCTATTAGTAAATTTTGATTGTCGGGAGTAACGTTTTCAATACCGCCGTATTTCACTGTAAGATCCAGAACGGGAACATCATCTACCGTGTATACATGGTTGCCTTCACTTTTTGTTACTAGTTTTTCTGTTCCCACGGGTTTCCATCCACAGGTAGCAATACCTTTTACTTTTATAAATTCCTCGTCCACTACTATGCAAGCCATTCCATTGCTACATTCTTTTCCGTTGGTAAAAACAACTGTTTCTGTAAATGAATAATCATCGCCGGCAGCTCCTCCAAAGGCATTTACTGCGGCGCCCGCTATTTCTTCAATGCCACGAAGAACTTCTTCACCATCAGCCGCTGCATTGCTTGTACCGATTAAAAAAGCAGGTGTGGCAAATGTTGCAATTGCTTTTTGAGCTATACTTTTTGCTACCTCACGATAATTCTTTTCATGAAATTCTTCAAAATAAATTTGAAAATGATCTTTGTTCATATCCAGTAAAAGAATAGCCGCAGAACCTTTTTCTGGTTCTTCATCAACAAACTCTCCGTTGGTGGTGCAACCAAAAATACTGCTGCCTGCAGCATCCAATAAGTTGCTGATAGAAATTCTATCTAAACTTTTTGAAATAAAACATATAGCAAGCGTTGGTTTAAAGCCATCTGTCATACTTTGTTCCAATGCTACTTTTACTTCTTCAACTGATTTCCCTTTAATTGATTTTGATTTCATAATTTATTATTGTTTTTAAGTACTTAATAATTATTTTTCTTTTAATGCCACCCAGCTTACTGTAGTGCCGTGAAATTCACACTTGCTGTTGTCCAGCTTTCCAAATTCACCCAGTGAGAAAAAGCCAATCATAGGTTTATTCCATATTGCTGCCAATCCTTCAATTTCTGCTGAAATCATTGGCCCAAATGAGGCCAGCCTGCCCACACAGGAAAAAACAATCAATGCATCCGCCTCCGGCATATTTTTTTCTTTGATGATCCTCGAACTTTTTACAACAGTCTCTATCACATCCAAATCGGGCGGTAAAGAAAAACGGAATTTAGTAGCTTCTTTGGTTCCTCCTCCCACCATTACAGATTGATCGGCTGTGTTCCAAAGCAAAACTGGTCTCATCATAGGAGTTCCTGAGACTCTTTGAACCTGCAAAGGAAAATCAATATTCAGCGGCACCACTCCTTCAGATTGTGTATTGAAGGATATCTCATTCCCTAAAAACTTTTTAATGACATTCATGGCGGGTTCATTATCGATGGTGTAGATCCAGGATCCCTCAGCCTTTGTAATTTCCTTTTCAGTTCCAATTGGCTTCCATCCGGAAACAGCCAGGCCATTTACTGCAATCCTATCCTCGTCTATTACAAGGGCAAGCAAACCGCTGGTACAGGATGTATCATTTGTAAATACGATACCCGTAAAATTAACATGCTCGCCGGCCATGCCACCAACGATAGTTACATGATGGCCTGCGGCATCCGTCAATCCGTTGATCACATCTTCTCCGGATATTCTGTAGTCTGCCGATGAAATAATAAATGCCGGATTTTTAAATTTATGCACACCAAATTCACCCACCTGCCGGGCTGATTCAAAGGTTGAGGCCAAATGATAATCTTTTAAAATAATTCTAAAATAGGCTGGATTAATATCTAATAATAATATAACAATATCGTCTGACTCAATTCCCTGTTCCGTAAATTTTTGGGAAGTGCTGGCTCCAAAAATGGCAATTCCGTCTTTATCCAGTATGGTACGGATGGCTGCTGCATGTTCGATGGCGCTGATGAAAACGATTGCGAGTGTTGATTTAAAACCATCAGCTATACTTTCAGATAATGCTGATTTGATTTCTTCTGGTGAATTTCCTTTGATTGATTTTGCCTTCATTGATTAATTATTTGCTGGTAATAAAATTATAAATGTTGTTCCTTCTCCTTCTTTCGTTTCCACTTTTATTTCACCACCATGTGCTTTTACAATATCATAACTCAAACTCAAACCCAATCCTGTTCCTTGCCCGGTGGGTTTTGTTGTGAAGAATGGTTGGAAGATTTTATTTAATAGTTTCGCCTGATTAATAATTTGTTTTATTGTCATTGTCTTCGTTTTGGAGTGTGTTATTGATTAGCGAAATCAAATCTGCTTTGTCGGGTAAATACAATTGATATTTACTTACAAATAATTGACTGCTTATGCCATAGGTTGCATACTCTACCAACAACTCGTCTTTATTTTTTGTGAGGATAATACCAATGGGAGGGTTATCGCTTTCTGTATTCTCTTCTTTAGCAAAATAGCCAAGGTACATATTCATTTGGCCAATATCACCATGCTGCACTTCATTTATCTTTAGGTCGAACAGTACAAAACAACGTAGAATGCGGTGGTAAAAAACAAGGTCAACCCGGTAATGTTTATTGTTGATGGTCATGCGGTATTGCCTGCCCACGTATGTAAAGCCTTTACCCAATTCCAGTAAAAACTGTTGCAGGTTATTGCACAAATGATTTTCTAATTCTTGTTCAGATGGTAGTTGCTGTTCAGGTATTTTTAAGAACTCAAAAATGTATGGGTCTTTCAGAATATCTTTTGGTGATGTTATTTCCTGGCCTTGTGCAGATAGCTTTATAATTTCTTCTTTGTTTTTGCTAAGTGCTAAACGTTGGAATAAGGCTGTGTTTTTCTGCCGCACCAATTCTCTTACATTCCAGTTTTCTAACTGTGTTTGCTTTTCGTAAAAACTTCTTTCCAGTGGGTCATCAATTTTCAAAAATTCTACTACATGGCTCCAGCTCAATTGGTGCGACACTGTCGCACCAATTGGATAGGCCAGATAAAACTGTCTGAACCGTTTTACGTTACTGGCACTAAAGCCTTTGCCATGCAGCAGTGAAAGGTCTTTTGCCAAAGTGCTTATCAAAGCTTTCCCATATGCTGCCCTTGTATTTCCCCCTTGTTCAAACTCTCCAATGTGTTGGCCAATTTGCCAATAGGTTTCCAGCAACTGGCTGTTTACAGCATGTGTTGCTTTTACTTGCCCTGACTCATAGGTATCAGAAATTTTTACTAGCAAATGCTGATAGTCAGGTTGAGGAATATTTTTTGAAATAACTTCTTCCATAAAAATAATTTTTAAGAATTTGTTATTGGCAAGATGATTGTAAACACGGAGCCCTCATTTACATTAGTTTCCACTTTTATTTCACCACCATGTGCTTTAATAATATCATAGCTCAAACTCAAACCCAATCCTGTTCCCTGCCCGGTTGGTTTGGTGGTAAAGAAAGGTTGAAAGATTTTATCAACTATTTTTTGCGGAATGCCGTTGCCATTGTCGCTTACAGAAATTATAATTTTATCACCTATCTTTTTTGTGCTTACTGAAATTGTTGGTTCATAACCATCTGGCTTTTGGTTTTTCTTTTCATTTACTGCATAAAATGCATTGGTGTATAAATTAAATAACACTCTTCCAATATCCTGTGGAATGATATTTATTTTTTCAAGTGACGCATCAAAATCTGTTTTCATAGTTGCATTGAAATCTTTGTCTTTTGCACGTACGCCATGATAACTCAATCTTAAATATTCATCACACAAAGCATTAATATCTGCGGGTTCTTTTTTACCAGTACCTGTGCGGCTATGCTGTAGCATGCCTTTTACAATATCACTTGCACGTTTGCCGTGGTGGTTTATTTTTTCTAAGTTTTGTTTTATATCACCTGCAATTAATTTTGCTTCATCAATATTTCCTTTATCTAATTCTCCATTCATTTCATCAGTCAACTCATTACTTACTTCACTAAAATTATTCACGAAGTTTAACGGGTTTTGTATCTCATGGGCAATGCCAGCAGTAAGCTCTCCAAGGCTTGCCATTTTTTCTGATTGGATGAGTTGGGATTGGGTGGATTTGAGTTCAGATAAAGTTGTTTCTACTTTATCTTTTTGCTGCTGAAGTAAAAGGTTTGCTCTTTGCTTATGGCGATTATTGCGATAGAGTAAGAATCCAATTATCAGAAAAACGATTAATACTGCAATCAGTGAATAAAGCTTTATTTTATTATTATATTGCTCCTGCTCTTTTATTTTTTCCTGCTGCCGGAATTGTTCATTAAAGGCAAGCGTTTGAATGCGGTTAATTTTATCACGTCCAATTAAACTGTCTTTCGCAATAAGCATTATTTGCTCGTACTTAAATGCACTGTCATATTTATTTTCATCTTTATAAATTTCAGTTAACAACATACTGGCTGCAAGTGTTTGAACAGTAAATAAAAGTTGTCGATTAATAAGCAGTGCTTTTTTAGAATAATAAATTGCTGAATCATATTCCTTATTTCTATAAAAATGATTTGCCATTTCATTGTAGCACCGGGCAAGCGTTTTGTAATCACCTATTTTCAGAGATTGAGGAATACTTAATCTAAAATTTTCAAGAGCAAGCTCATTGTTTCCCATCTTTGAATAAATGGTTCCAAGGTTACATAATACACCAGCCGTACCAATTGGAGTAGCTATTTTAGTTGCCAAAGCATAGGCCTGTTTATGATATTGTAAGGCGGTATCCAGAATATTTAGCTGTTCATAAGCTTTACCTGCTTCAACAAAAAATCTGATGCGCATCAAATCATCATTATAATAATCAGCTAATAATTTATATTTTGAAAAATAACTAATTGCCTTGCGATATTCATCCATATTCCTGTAAACAAATCCCAAGTGTAAATTAGCTGAAGCTATTCCTACAGTATCAGCATTTGTTTCAAATTGCCCCAAAGAATTAAGATTTGCTTCTATTGCATCAGGATAATTGCCCGCGTTAAATAATGCATAGCCATAATTGTCCAAAGCATACGCTATGTAAGGGTCATTAATTTTTTTGGAAAGTAATAAAGCCTGTTGTGCATAATATATTCCGGAATCGAGGTTTACATTTTTGTAAGGTTCAACCAGGTTCGACATTATTATTATCCTTGTTGTGTCATCTTTTGCATACGGAAGCAATTGTAATAAACTGTCCACAATTTGTCGTTGGGCATGAACACTGGAAATGCATAGCCAGGTAATTGCTCCTATGAAAATACTTTTAATCATTTTTATTTTTAGCCTTTAATTCTGAATTTATGTTGAAAATAATTGAATTATAAACTCTCTTCCTTCTCCACTTTTATTTCTCCGCCATTTGGTTTGATAATATTTTTTAGTTACAAGCTGTCGTTCTTTGCTCATCTTTAGTTGTGTCACTCACTTGTACGTTCTGTTCTTTATTCGGCAATCCGAAGATAAAGCTTTATAAACTCTTTGCCTTGCTGTCTTTCTTATTCTTCGTCCATCTTCGCTGCGATAAAAGTTGCCATAAATTATATAGTACAAGAGTGCGACGCAAGAGGCGATGCCATGAAAAACCCAAGCCCGGCTCAATAAATATTTCAAACCTTACCTTTGCCCCGTTATGAAATACGAGAAGGAAATTAACAGGCGTAAAACATTTGCAATTATTAGTCACCCCGATGCGGGTAAGACCACTTTAACAGAGAAATTCCTGCTGTTTGGCGGCGCTATTCAAACGGCAGGTGCGGTTAAAAGCAACAAGATCAAAAAATTTGCTACCAGCGATTTTATGGAAATTGAACGGCAGCGTGGTATCTCTGTCGCTACCAGCGTTATGACTTTTGAATATGCCGGCATGCTGATAAATCTGCTGGATACGCCCGGCCACAAAGACTTTGCGGAAGATACCTACCGCACACTTACCGCTGTTGACAGTGTGGTGCTGGTAATAGATAGCGTGAATGGTGTGGAAGATCAAACCCGCCGCCTGATGGAAGTGTGCCGCATGCGTGATACGCCGGTGATCGTTTTCATAAACAAAATGGACCGTGATGGCAAGAACCGTTTTGACCTGCTGGAAGAAATAGAGAACGAATTAAAACTGCAGCTTCACCCCATGACATGGCCCATAAACAGCGGCAAAGATTTTAAAGGTGTTTATAATTTACACGATAAAAGCCTGTTGCTTTTTACTGCCAACACAAAGGCAAATGAAGAAGACAGTTTGCAGATTGAAGATTTGAGCGATGCAAAACTGGATGCTAAAATAGGAGAGAAGGATGCGGAGCAATTACGGGAAGATGTGGAGTTGATTGATGGTGTTTATGGTGCGTTGAATGAGGAAGATTATTTGAACGGAAAAGTGGCGCCGGTTTTCTTTGGCAGTGCCATTAATAATTTTGGTGTAAAGGAATTGCTCGATACGTTTATACAGATTGCACCCGTGCCGCGCAGCAGGGAAACGAGTGTAAGAACGGTGGATGTAAGCGATGCCAAATTCAGTGGATTTATTTTTAAGATTCATGCCAACCTCGATCCCAAACACCGCGACCGTATTGCGTTTCTGCGTGTTTGCAGCGGCAGGTTTGAGCGCAATAAATATTTTCATCATGTTCGGCTCGACAGAGATTTACGGTTCAGCAATCCGTACTCATTTCTTGCCCGCAGCAAAGATGTAATTGAAGATGCTTACCCCGGCGATGTGGTGGGTTTGTTCGATACCGGCAACTTTAAAATCGGCGACACATTAACCGAAGGCGAAGATTTTTATTTCACCGGAATACCATCTTTTTCACCGGAGATTTTTAAAGAACTCGTGAACAAAGACCCGATGAAAACAAAGCAATTGGAGAAAGGCATTCGCCAGTTAACAGATGAAGGTGTGGCGCAATTGTTCACGCAGTTTGGCGGCAATAAAAAGATCATTGGCTGCGTTGGCGATCTGCAGTTTGAAGTAATTCAATACCGCCTGCTACACGAGTACAGTGCGGCTTGCGAGTTTCGCACATTGCCGTTTTACAAAGCCTGCTGGCTTACCAGTAAAGACGAAAATAAGCTGCAGGATTTTCTGCGCTTTAAGCAATCCAACTCCGCCGAAGATAAAGATGGCCACCCTGTTTATCTTGCGCAAAGCGAGTGGTTTTTAAATACGGAACGCAATAACAATCCAGATATTGAATTTCATTTTACGAGTGAGATACATAAGTAGTTTGTAGTTGGTGGTTTGTAGTTGAATACAGAAAGGCATTATGGGCCGGGCATTTGTTCTTTGTGGCATCGTTCCT
The DNA here is from genome assembly GCA_038203525.1 of Chitinophagales bacterium. GTDB lineage: Bacteria > Bacteroidota > Bacteroidia > Chitinophagales > Chitinophagaceae > Limnovirga. Next base: position 10,915 of record JBBRDW010000121.1, read on the forward strand.
TGCGTCGCACACTTGTACTGAAGGTAATTTATTGAGCAAAAAATGCGCACAGAGAACCACAGAGAAAAGGAGTTGCAGAAAGTTGCCTCTGTGGCTCTCTGTGGCCAAGATTCTCCTTAATCTGAATGAGCAAAAAATATGACGGATAAGAATATCAGCCTCAAAAAAATTACTGCGGCAGATGCATCACTCCTTAGTGAGATTGCAACAAAAGCTTATTGCGATCATTACCTTCATTTATGGAACGAAGGCGGCGCATGGTATATAGAAAAAAGTTTTGCTGCAAGTAATCTTGAGAATGAATTGAAAGATGCTAATGCGTGGTTCTTTATCGTGTATTATTTGAATGCGGCAGTTGGATTTCTTAAACTTAATATTGATGCGCCATTGGTGGGCGAAGAAGATAAAAAAGCATTGGAGCTGGAACGAATCTATCTTACAAAAGCAGCCAGTGGCAAGGGTATTGGAACATTTCTCCTTAATTATAGTTTCGAAATTGCTGCCCAAAAAAATAAGCAACTGATCTGGCTTAAAGTAATGGATAGCAGCTTGGAGGCCATAAAATTTTACACAAAAATGGGCTTTGAAATTTGTGGTACATACCATCTTGATTTTCCACAAATGAAAGAGGAATTTAGAGGTATGTTTGTGATGAAAAAAATGCTAAACAAATAGTATGTTCATCTTCGAAACAACCCGCTTAACTGTTCGCCAATATTCAATGGATGATATTGAGTATTTCTTTTCGCTAAACAGTAACCCGGAAACAATGCGGTATATAAGACCGGTACGCACAATGGAAGAGTGCACCAGAATTCTGAAAAAAAATATTGAATATTATGCAGCGCACCCACAGCTTGGTGGCTGGGCTGCATTTGAAAAGGAATCACAAACCTATATTGGTTCTTTGGCCATATTTCCTATTGGAGAAACAGAAAAGATACAAATTGGCTACTCTTTTTTACCGCCATTTTGGGGCAGGGGTTATGCTACCGAATTAGTAAAGAGCGGTATTCCATTTTTCTTTGAAAATAACAGGGACGAGAGGCTCTATGCGGTAACAGAAACACCCAATTCCGCATCGCAACATGTACTGCGTAAATGTGGTTTTAGGCAGGATGGTTTTTTGATGGAAAATGAAATTGAATTAGCGCAGTTCATTTTTCCAAGGCAGGCTTATATAAACTGCCTGGGGTAGCAATTGAAAAGCTGTTGGGATTAGTATAGCGTTTTCACTTTGTTGCCAAAGGATATGCAGTACAAGGGTGCGACGCAACAAAAGCCAAATGCGAAGGCAAGCCCCGGGCTCAAAAAAAATGCCCTTTTAAAAAGAGCATTAATTTATAAGTGTCAACTGCTGTATTTTCAGCCTTCCCAAATTTCATCTTTGCCTTCGAGCCATAATTTAACCACGTCAGTTGTAACGCTTTTTGGTCTTTCGAGCGGGAAGCCCAGGGCTCTGTCCCATATTAAACTTGCAAGTACACCCAATGAACGGCTTACGGCAAAAAGAACCGTATAAAATTCATACTCTACCAATCCATAATGTACGAGCAGTGCACCGCTGTGCGCATCTACATTGGGCCATGGATTTTTTATTTTACCAAGCGATTGCAAGATTGGGGGTACTGTTTCGTAAATCTTCCAAACGGTATTAACCAGTTTATCATCGGGCATATGTTTTTTGCCGAATTCCATTTGTGCTGTAAAGCGTGGGTCTGTTTTACGCAGCACTGCATGGCCGTAACCGGGCACCACCTTGCCGCTTGTTATGGTTTTTTGCACATAAACAGCAATCTGTTCGCTGGTTGGCTCTTCTGTGCCCAGTTCTTTTTGCATTTCAAAGATCCATTTAATCACTTCCTGGTTGGCAAGGCCATGCAATGGTCCGGCAAGCCCATTCATGCCGGCGGCATAGGCAAGATAAGGATCGCTTAAGGCAGAGCCTACCAAATGGGTAGTGTGTGCACTTACATTGCCGCCCTCATGATCTGCATGTATGGTCATGTACAACCGCATTAGTTCTCTAAAGCTATGATCATCGTAACCCATCATATGGGCCAGATTACCCGCCCAGTCAAGCATTCCATTGGGGTGTATGTGTTCGCCCGATTTATATTTACGGCGGTAGATGTACGCGGCAATTCTTGGTAGCCGCGCAATTAATATTACAGAATCATCAAAAGCGGCTTCCCAGTAATCTTTTTTGTTCATGCCTTCACCATACTGTTTGCTAAAATAGCTTTCGGTTTGCAAAGCCATTACGCCAACTACAAACATCGTCATGGGGTGGGTGGTTAACGGCAAAGCATCTATGGCTGCAAATACATGATTGGGTACATGGCTGCGGCGTTGTAATACAGAAGTTACGTGCCCTACTTCGGTTTCGTTGGGCAAATCGCCTACCAGCATAAGATAAAACAGACCTTCGGGCAGGGGCTCACTGCCGTTTAAAGACTTGGGAAGTTTCTCCCGTAGTTCAGGAATAGTATAACCCCTGAAACGGATTCCTTCCTGCGCATCCAGCAGGCTGGTTTCGGTAACCAGACCGGTAATGCCCCGCATGCCCTGGTAAACCTGAGCAAGTGTTACTTCGCCTATTTTTTTACTACCATGTTCTTTCAGCAATTCCCTGA
>JBBRDW010000122.1:0-13539 GCA_038203525.1 Chitinophagales bacterium
CAATAATGACAAAATTTAAAGACTTATTCGAAACATTGAAACAGCGATTAAAATAAAAAAAGCAGCAGCCAACAAATGTCTGCGCCTTTGTTGGTCGCCTGACCAACAAAGATTTGCTTCGATTTACGCTTCAATTTCAAACACTATTCACCAATAAATTCAAGACAAAATTTTGCTAATAAAGCATAACTTGTAACATGCTTCGATTTCAACATCATGCACAGTTTTTTACTGCAACCAATCTTAACTGGATAAAGGTTTTGCAAAATGATTATCATAAGCAAATACTTTTAGAAGCCCTGAAACACCGTGTTGATAAACAACTTGTAACCATTTATGGTTTTGTGATTATGCCCAATCATTTTCATGCAATTTGGCAAATACATGATGGCATTGAACGGCAAGATTTTCAACGTGAACTGCTCAAATTCGTTTCAAGGAGTATTTTAAATTTTATGCGAATGAATGATGACAGCCTTATCAATGAACTAAATGTTAAGACAACAGACAGAAGTTATCAGGTTTGGGAACGGAATTCGTTAAGCATTGATCTGTATTCAGAAAGTGTGTTTCTTCAAAAGCTTGGATACATTCATAATAACCCAACTCATGCAAAATGGAAATTAGCTTTATTACCAGAAGATTATAAATACAGCAGCGCGAAATTTTATGAGACTGGTATTGATGATTTTGATTTCATTACTCATTATAAATCGTAATGAATTCTTTGTTGGTCAGGCGACCAACAAAGGCGAAGATCTACGCTTCGGTAAAAGCTGAATAGAATATTTGAACGTACAACAGTGCGACGCAAGTAAAGCTTCATTACTATTCATAGCCCGGTCAATAATTTTTTCCTTCTCCGCAGAGTCTCCCAACGGGGACTCTGCGGCTCGTTGGTACTAAAGTTAATATGCAACGAAATTCCGCTTCAAACTCCCCTAATATAAAAGCTCAATAGAATATTAAAACGTACAAGAGTGCGACGCAAGTAAAGCTTGAGTTATGCTCTTTAGCCCGGTCAATAATTTTCCTTTAGCTACTGAGCGCAACGAAACGACCATTTAAAAAATGTGGTGATAACCATATAAAACCCTTTTGCAGCGTGGGTTTGGGGGCGAATTAGTCGTAATTTTTAAAACCTATTTTATTTTTGGGCGGTGCCGGCTTGCTTTGTTTTTCTATCAACTCTTTAAGCACCATAAAAATATTTTCAATGTCTTTACTATTGCCTTTTACTTCTTTTTCAAGTTTGCCAAGCTGTAATAAAATTTCTTTGTGTGTAAGTGCATATTCCCTAAGCTTTGTAAATACCCTTATGATCCTGATATTTACTTCTATGGCTGTTTTACTGTTTAAAATACTGGATAGCATTGCCACTCCCTGTTCTGTAAATGCATTTGGTCTATATCTTGTGCCACCCCAACTTGAGGTCACAAATTGTGACCTCAAGTTTTCCCATTCTTTTTCGCTCAGAGTAAACATAAAATCTTTAGGAAACCGTTCTGTATTTCTTTTTACGCTTTGATTAAAGACCTTTGTTTCCACTCCGTAGATCTCTGCAAGGTCTCTGTCAAGCATTATTTTTTCGCCACGCACAACATATATCCTGTTTAGTATTTTTTGTTCTAAAACCAATGCCTGTAATTCTTTCTTCGCCATTTCAGTTGCTTTGATTTTGTAAATATAAAGATCAAAAATTCGAGGCTGCAATTTGTGGCCTCTAATTTTTTACAGCTTTCTTTAGTGTACCGCCAACGATCCGCTTCGGTTTACGCTAAGTTAAAAGCTGAATAGAATAATAAAAGTACAAGAGTGCGACCATCGCCAAGGGCGTGGCAAGCTGCAAGTAAAGCCACCTGTATATTCGTTAGTTAGGTTAATAATTTTCTTATCTAAATAATAAAGCCAGCACAAAAAAATGATTGTGCCGGCTTTAAATTTATTGAGACTTATTTAAAATGTGTCATCGGCAGTTGGGCCGTATAAGCCGGGTACCCGGTTGCCGGTTGCTCGCAGGTAAACAATTAATTCGCCGCGGTGATGATAGAGGTGGTTCATTAAAAAGCCGCGCACTACCTGAATCCTGGGCATTTCGGGAAAGATTGGAACATCGCTGCCCATCACCATTTTCCAGTTTTCGAACATGCTTTCGTCTGTAGCACGTTCAAGGCTGTCTTTGGCAGCTATTACATTCTCTTCAAATTTTGCAACAATGTTAGCAGCTTTGGTGATATCGCCTTTATCGTATTTGTAGGTTGCCATATCAAATACGTTTTGATGTAAAGTTGGCTCGTACCAGTTATACACTTCGGCAATATGAGATGCAAGCTGCCCGGTGGTCCAGTTTTTTTCTGAAGGCTTCCAGTTTAGAGAATCGTCAGTAACAGCGTTTAATAATTTGCGGGTGTTTTCAACTTCGTGAAGAAATTCACCCATGAGAGATTTTACAATCATTGTTATTTGTTTAGATATTAAAGGTATTGTTTAAAATAAATGATGCATTTTAAATAATTGTAAATGGTAAGCAATTTTCTCCGCACAATCTCCCAACAGGGACTCTTGCCGTTGTCGGTGTTGTTCCCGTTAACCTTCGCTTCAAACTACGCTATGGCAAAAGCTGAATAGAATATTTGAACGTACAAGAGTGCGACGCAAGTAAAGCTTCATAGCAGTACAATTGTCGGGCCCACAATGCCTTTCTTAATTTTTAATAAGAAAACATTCCAGTTTCATTTTTGTATATGCAACAAGCTTTCTTTTACTTTGAACAATACAACTGCTATATGAAAAAAAAATTGCTCACGTTTATTGCTGTAGGTATTACATTTTTTTGCTGGGCGCAGCCTCAGTTAGATCCTTTGTTTGAAAACCCCGCCATCCAGGAAATAAACCGGATGCCAATGAGGGCAAATTATTTTCCATACGAGAATGAGGCATTGGCTGCAAGTGGCGACACGGCTAAATCTTCGCGTTATTTGTCCATCAATGGCATGTGGAAATTCTTATGGGTAAAAAGCCCATCGCTGCTGCCTAAAGATTTTTATTCCCTGGAATATAATGCAACGGCCTGGGGCGAATTTCCGGTTCCGGCCAACTGGGAATTTAAAGGTTTTGGTACGCCCATTTATACAAATATACCTTACGAGTTTTCGCCTAAAAGCCCTAACCCGCCCGATATTCCAGACAGTATAGATCAACCTACAGCGGGCTACAGAAAAAGTTTAATTTTGCCTGTACAATGGAAGGGTATGAAAGTTTACCTGCACCTCGGTGCGGTAAAATCCGCCTTCCGCTTATATGTAAATGGCAAAGAAGTAGGGTTGGGTAAAGATAGTAAACTGGAAAGTGAATTTGACCTTACCAATTACGTTATACAAGGCGATAACCTTATTGCTATGGAAGTGCGCCGCTGGACGGATGGCAGCTACTTAGAATGCCAGGATATGTGGCGCCTGAGTGGCATAACCCGCGACTGTTACCTGTATGCAAGGCCGCAGGTGCACCTCTATGATTTCTTTGCCAAGCCTTCGCTTACCAATAATTTTAAAGACGGCAGCCTTGATGTAGAAGTGCAGGCATGGAATGAGAGCGATGTTGAACGTAACAAATGGTCTGTACAAATAAAACTTACAGATGATAACGGTGCTGTGCTGATTGATACAATGCAAAAAACATCCGGTTTAAAACGCATCAGCGGCAGCAAAACAGAATTACATTTTCACAATGCTTTTGCCAATGCTAAAGCATGGACAGCAGAGACTCCCACACTTTATACTTTACAAATTAGTTTGCGCAATGAAAAGAATGTAGCTGCTGAAGTCATCAGTAAAAAAATTGGTTTTAGAAATGTGGAAATAAAAAACGGTCAGTTTTTAGTTAATGGCAAACCCATTTATATAAAGGGGGTAAACAGGCATGAGAGCGACCCTTATACCAACCAGGTATTGAGCCATGAAAGGATGTTGCAGGATATTACGGAAATGAAAAAACTGAACATTAATGCAGTACGCAACAGCCATTACCCCGATGATGCTTACTGGTACGACCTGTGCAATCAATATGGCTTATATATGGTTGATGAAGCCAACATTGAATCACACGGTATGGGTTACGATGTTGATAAAACATTGGCCAATAACCCCGTATGGCAAGAGGCGCATTTAATACGCATGAAGCGTATGGTTTTAAGGGATAAGAACAACCCTTGTATCGTAATGTGGAGCATGGGCAATGAGGCCGGTAATGGCAATAATTTTTATGAAGGATACCACCTGATTAGAGGTATGGATCCTTCGCGACCCATTCATTATGAAAGGGCAGAACTGGAATGGAACAGTGATGTTTATTGCCCTATGTATCCATCGCCTGACCAATTGATTAAATACGCAAAATCAAACCCCACAAAGCCTTTGATCATGTGTGAGTACGCCCATGCAATGGGCAATACAGACGGCAATTTTAAAGACTATTGGGACATCATTGAAAGTTATCCTTCCCTGCAAGGCGGTTTTATTTGGGACTGGGTTGACCAGGGAATGTACCTTGAAAAAAATGGTAAAAAGGTATGGGGCTATGGTGGAGACTGGGGCCCGCCGGGTACACCCAGCGATAATAACTTTTTATGTAACGGTCTGGTTAACCCCATAAGGGAATGGAACCCGCAAGCTTACGAAGTACGTAAGGTTTACCAGTATGTAAAATTAAAATTGAGCGGTGATAAAAAAACGCTTGATGTTTTAAATACTTACGCTTTTAAATCGCTGGATAATTTTTATTATACCTGGCAGTTGTTGAAGCAGGGGAAAGTAATAGCAACGGATACTATTGCACCAATTGTTATTGCCGCAGGAAATGCAGGTGCATTGCAGATACCATATAAGCTGCCAACAGATAATGATGAATATTATCTGCGTGTTACGGCCCTTCTTAAAAATGATGAGGGCATATTAAAAGCCAATACACCACTTGCATGGGATGAGTTTAAACTTACTGAAAGAAACAATTTTGTCTACAAGCCTTCAGATCAAAAAATAGTGCTTGTAAATGCTCCCGATAGTTCACTGAAATTGCAGAATAAAAACTTCACGGCCGTTTTTGATAATGCAGGCAATTTTATTTCCTATAAAGTGGGTAATAAAACAATATTTAATTACGGGCCAAAAATCAATTTCTGGCGCCCGCCAAATGATAATGATTTTGGCGCCGGCCTGCAATTAAGAATGCAGGAGTGGAAAGATGCAGGCATAAATGCAACCCTTAAAAGTATGCAGGCAGGAGTGCAAAATGCAGAAGGTTGGCTAACCGTTACTATTGAAAAAAGTCTTTTAAAGGGCGATGCAACACTAACACAGGAATTTGCTTTTGACGGCGCAGGTGCCGTTAATGTAACCAATAACTTTAAAGCGGTAAAAGGCAACCATTCGATGCTATTTAAATATGGTAATCACTTGCAATTACCCACCGATTTTATTAACGTAGAATGGTATGGCCGAGGCCCTGTTGAAAGTTATTTCGACAGAAAAGCAGCCGCTTTTGTAGGAGATTATAAAGGCGCAATTAAAGATCAATATTTCCCTTATATACGCCCACAGGAAAGTGGTAATAAAACAGATATACGCTGGGCAAAAATAACCCGTAAGGATGGAACTGGTTTTATGGTGGTAGCAACAGATACGCTGCTTAATATTAATGTATTGCCCTATGCCCCCAATGAGTTGTATCCTGGCTTTCAAAAAATGCAAACACATAGCGGCGAGTTGGAATACGATAAAAATATACACCTCGATATTGACCTGCAGCAAATGGGCGTAGGTGGCATAAACAGTTGGGGGGAATTGCCACTTGAAAAATACAGGTTGCCTTATGCCGATTATAAATACAGCTATTTGTTGATACCAATTAAGAAATAGAACACCGCTTTTCAATTTACAAAAGATCATCATAAAGGTTGTATGATGATCTTTTTTTTTTGGGGGGGAATACCAGCCAATCATTTCATGGCATCATCCCTGCCTGCGTGGCGCAGTATGGCAGGGTTGCGTCGCAATCCTTTTATACTGGATACTACTATTGGCCTTTAGCCTTCGCTGCTTATTAAGCAGCTGGTATTTTTAATAGCAGTTGCGGCAACAGTTTACAATTGTGGGTTTGTATTAAGTTGCGGGATTCGTTTTCAGGAGAGTCTTCCAACGGGCACCCTGCGGCTAGCTGATACTAATACAGCCCCAAATTCCGCTTCAATCTTCGCTAATATAAAAGCTCAGAAGAATAGCAGAACGTACAAGAGTGCGACGCAATTAAAGCCTCATAGCAGTGCATTAGCCGGGCTCATAATTTCCTTACATATATTTTTTAAAAGCTGGTTCAGAATATTTATTACTTTGGCCTATAATAATTTTATCATGATCATAAAAAATGCATTTTTATTTGCTTCCATCAGTTTACTTGCAATTGCATGCAACACGCAAACGGATAAGGTCGCAAAACCTGATGTGCTTGCCGCTAACCTGGATACTACGGTAAATCCTGCAGATGATTTTTTTCAATATGCCAATGGCGGCTGGTTAGAACGTAACCCAATTCCTGCTGATGAAAGCGGTTGGGGGCTTTTTCAGGTTATTCCTGATGAAACGCTAAAACGCCTGCGCGTAATTAATGAAGATGTGGCAAAAACATCTGGCACACCGGGAACTGCGGAACAAAAAATTGGCGACTTCTGGAAGGCGGCAATGGATACGGCTACCATAGAAAAACAAGGCATACAACCCCTGCAGCAATACCTTACACAAATTGATGCCATAGAAGATGCAGAAGCCCTGCAAACCGCAATGGCACACCTGGATAAAATGGGCGTGGGTACGCTAATAGGCTTTTATGTAGGTCAGGATGCAAAAAACAGTTCGCTTCAATCGCTACAATTATGGCAAACTGGTATTGGCCTTCCGGAACGTGATTTTTATTTTAAAATGGACAGTACTTCCATAGCCATTCGCAACGCTTATGTTACGCATATGGCCAATATACTGAACATGATAGGTGGCGATAGTGCGAAGACTTTTACCGCTGCAAAAAATATTCTTGCGTTGGAAACGGAGCTGGCAAAATCGAGCCGCAAGCTCGAAGACCTGAGAGACCCTTATGCCAACTACAACAAGTTTTCGGTTAAAGAGCTAAACAAAATTTCAACAGGAATAGACTGGAATAATTATATGGAGATCATCGGTGTGGGCAGTGCAGATTCTGTTATTATTGGTCAGCCTGAATATTATAAAGCAGCAGGCGCCGTGCTGCACAGCATTCCCCTCGATATCTGGAAAGATTACCTGCGTTTCCGGCTAGTAGACGCATTTGATAATGCGTTGCCTGATGCTTTTGGCAAAGAGTCTTTTACATTCAATAAACTCTTTTCCGGCGCACCCGAAAGAAAGCCAAGATGGAAGCGGGTAATACAATCTGAACAGAGTGCAATGGGCGAATTGCTGGGGCAGATCTATGTGAAAAAATATTTTACTGATGCAGCCAAACAGCGCTATACCACACTGGTAGAAAACATACGCACCGCGCTGCAGCACCGCATAGAAAACCTGCCATGGATGACTGACAGCACTAAACAAAAAGCGTTGCAAAAGTTAGCCGTGGTAAATAAAAAAGTAGGCTACCCCGATAAATGGAAAGACTTTTCTGCTCTGCAGATTACGGCTGGCAGCTATTTTCAAAACCAGGTTAATGCAAATATGTTCTGGCATAATTTCAACGTAAACAAACTGGGAAAACCTGTTGACAAAACAGAATGGGGTATGTTCCCGCAAACATACAACGCGTACTACGATCCTTCCAACAATGAAATTGTTTTACCCGCCGCCGCATTTATTGTTCCGGGATATGAGGACAGTGAGTTAGATGATGCGGTGGTATATGGTTACATGGCGGCTTCTACAATTGGCCACGAAATGACCCATGGGTTCGATGACGAAGGCCGGCAGTTTGATAAGCAGGGCAATCTGCAAGACTGGTGGTCGCCTCAGGATTCTTTACAGTTTGCGCAACGCTCCACTGTGCTTGCAAATCAATTCAGCAGCTATGTGGCAGTAGATACTTTTAAAATAAACGGTAAAGCCACGCTTGGCGAAAATATTGCAGACCTTGGCGGTGTTCTCCTTGGCCTAGATGCATACAAACAAACCGACGAATACAAGAAAGGCGAAAAGATAGCGGGCCTAACGCCAACGCAAAGGTTCTTCCTTGGTTATGCCTTAAGCTGGCAGGAGAATGAGCGCCCCGAACAGCTACGCACACAGGTATTAACGGATGTGCACTCCCCCGAAAAATTCCGCGTAAACGGCCCGCTTGTAAATGTAGATGCTTTTTATGAAGCATTTAATGTGAAGCCAGGTAACAAAATGTACATCGCCGACAGTTTGCGTGCAAGAATATGGTAGCAAAGTATTTTATTGAGCCGGGCTTAAGAATAAGAATAAGGCTGTGGTTGCGTCGCACGCTTGTGCGTTCCGGTATTTTATTGAGCTTTTATTGTAGCGTAGACCGAAGCGGTTCTATGTTGGCCCCGCCACCAGCATCGGCAGTAAAAGGCTACCCTAAACACAGGGTTTTAAAATAATACTTTCCCGTAAAAATATGTTGCACAATGAAACAGGAATTAATCCAAACACTGCATCCGCATGCAAACAAGACAAATAAGAAAATCTCTCTTGAGAAATACAATTTGATCAGGGAAAACATTTTAGCGATTTTAAACAATGCAGAACCCACACATCCAGAACTAATGGAAGCATTGTATGCCAGGGTAAAAGATAATTTTCAGGGCGGCATTCAGTGGTATGGAGAAACGGTAAAACTCGATCTTGAAGCAAGGAAAGTTATTGAAAGAACCGATACAAAGCCTGAGAAATACCGGTTGAAAAAAGCAGGGAATAAATATTAATACTGTTACTTTCAGTTTGCACTCACGTATTAATCTTTGCTGCGATAAAAGCTGAATAGAATCTTTCAACCTTACAAGAGTGCCCCCCATAAAGGAGGCTTGCTGTTTCGTCAGATACAACCTGGGGAATAGCTTCGTAAAAGCAAAAGCACTTTGCAGTAATACCATCATGCTAAATGGATCAAGACATCCATACAAAAGCCAGATTCTGTCTGCTTATTTTGGTTCCAGCCGACCGTTAGATACACAATAGAGCAGGTGGCAGCTATAAAGAAGACCAACACTGTACCATCTCCTGTTAAAAAAAAAGACAAAAGCGATCCAAAGTTTAGTGTGCGCAAATATTTGCAAAGGATACATGGAGCGGATGTAATCGCAATATATGGCATCAGTGAAACAGGGGGCCTTGAAATACTTGCAGAAACAGACTTTAGTAAATAAGAAAATGAATCACATTTTAGATCATGGCTCAACCTATGCACAAACAATTAAATATCAGGAGGTAAACTGATCAGCAGTAAACTCATGAAAAAGAAAGCCAATGCAACCAGCCGGGCCTTTCGCCATGCTGCCAATGCAGTACAAAAAAGCGATAACTGGCTGGTCGATTACTTTACGAGAATGAAGACAAAAGCAGGACATAAATCTGCCATCGTGGCCACCGCCGGTAAAATAGCAACCATCTAATATAATATGATTAAATGCAAACAAGATTTTAAACCAGTAGACCTTGTACAATACCAGCAAGACTATAAGAAAACTAAAATTGCTTACCTTGAAAGAAAACTAAAAGAACTTAAAATGGAGGCCGCTTAAAATACACAGTTGTATAGAAGTGCAACGCAACAGGCGACGCAATAAAAAACTTAGCCGGGCTCCGCAAAATGTATCTTCTATTACCGCTTCTTATTCCAGAAATATACCATAATTAAACCCGCCGCTGCACCGCCAAGGTGGGCAACATGCGCAACATTATCACCGGGATTATTTTCAACCGTAGCAAAAATTTCTATGCCTGCATATATTATTACCAGCCATTTTGCCTTAATGGGAAACAAGCCATAAACATAGAGGTAATTGTTGGGAAACAAATAGCCAAAACCGGCAAGGCATCCAAACACAGCACCGGAGGCACCAATGGTTGGTACGTTTAAATTATCGCTTATAACCACGGAAGCATACTGCTCTGAAACGCTACCTCCGTCACGCATATTGTATTTTTCCAGAAAGGCTTTAAGCATGTCAAAATAATCAGGAGACTGTCTGTTGAGGGCTGCGTATTCGTTGATTATATGTTGGTTCTGGTAAAAAATAAACGCCATATAGCACAAGGCCGCACCCAGCCCGCAAATAATATAAAAAGTAAGAAATCGCTTGGGGCCCCATAAATTTTCCAGCACAGAACCAAATACCCAAAGGGCAAACATGTTGAAGAAAATATGCATGATATCTGCATGCATAAAAAGGTGTGTAATTAGCTGCCAGGGCTTGTATAGCTGGCTCTGTACGGTATGCAGCGCAAATGCATCGTCCATATTAAACGTTTCCGGCGGTATGGCATTTTGTGCAAGAAAAACCAGCGCATTAATAATAATAAGATTCTTTATTATAGTGGGTAACATTTGAAACCCCGTTGGCCTAAACTCTGACATGCTGAATAATTAATATTTTATAAAATCAATTTTTAAGTTTTAACTGCACTACGTTTTCGATGTGCAGCGTGTGGGGGAACATATCTACCGGCTGTATTTTTTCTACCGAATATTTTTCTCCCATTAAAGCAAGGTCTCTGGCCTGCGTGGCCGGATTGCAGCTTACATACACAATAATTGGCGCAGCAATATCTAATAACTTTTGCACCAGTTTCTCGTGCATACCCATTCTTGGCGGATCGGTTATAATTACATCCGGTTTGCCATTGGCAGCAAAAAAAGCATCGTCACATATTTTTATGGTATCGCCGCAAAAGAACGAAGCATGGGTAATATTATTTAATACCGCATTTTCTTTTGCGTCTTTTATAGCATCGGGAATTACCTCTACACCCACCACCTTTTTTGCCAGGCCACTCACAAAAATGCCGATGCTGCCCGTGCCGCAATATAGATCGTAAACAATTTCTTTTCCGGTAAGTTCTGCAAAATCTCTGGTAATACGGTATAGGTTCTCTGCCTGTTTGGTATTGGTTTGAAAAAATGACTTGGGACTTATTTTAAACTGAAGGTCTTCCAGCTTTTCTATTATATAACCTTTGCCCGAATAAATAACCGGCTCAAGATCGTAAAGGCTGTCGTTAACTTTTGGGTTAATCGTATAAAGCAGTGTGGTAATTTCCGGGAACTTTTCCAGCAAACTATCCAGCAGTTTCACCCGCATGGCTTCGTCTTCGTAACCAATTACAATATTCACCATCAATTCTCCGGTTGTTGCCATACGTATAAGCATATTACGCAGCCAACCGGTCTTGTGTTTTATATCGTAGAAACTAAGGTTGTTTTCTTTTGCAAAAGCCGCCACGGCTTTGCGCATCAGGTTCGATGGTTCTGCCTGCAAGTGGCAGGTATCTATTTCAACTACTTTATCAAAAATACCTTTTGCATGAAACCCGCCTACATCCTGCATTACCGCAGCATCGGTATCTGCGGCGGCAGCTTTCATCCGTCTGAATTCAATGTCCGGAATAAATTTTTTATTGCTGTAAGTGTATTCCAATTTGTTGCGGTATTGTGTTGTAGTGTCGCAACCCATAATGGGCATTATTGCAGGCAAGTCAACCTTACCAATACGCTGCAGGTTATCGGTTACCTGCTTCTGCTTGTAAAAAAGCTGCTGACCGTAAGGCAGCATCTGCCACTGGCAGCCACCGCAGGTACCAAAATGTGCACAGAAAGCTTTAATTCTTAACGGCGAATATTTTTTAAAATGAATTGCTTTTCCCTCCGCCCAGTCCTTTTTGTTTTTAGTAATGTACACATCCACCACATCGCCGGGAATTGTGCCCTCAATAAAAATTACTTTACCATCCACTTTCGACAGCGATTTTCCCTCCGCCGCATAATCTTCCACCACAATATTTTCGAGTATTACTTGTTTCAGTCTTTTCACCGCGCAAATGTAACTACCATTGCACAGTTTTTTGCAACACTGCCCTTTGATTAAGAATTTTATTGGCCCGGCATTAGAATTAGGGTTAAGCATCCGTTGCGTCGCACTCTTGTACGGATTTATACTTTATTCAGCTTTTATCGTAGCGTAGATAGCAGCGAATGATTGGCGTGCGTGGCTGACAACAATAAGGGGATTATTTTTGGAGGGCTTAATATTTGCTGTATTTTAATGTTTGCGATAAGCTACATTGCTTCGAAATTAAAATATTACTACTACCTATAAAAAAAGTGGCTAACAATACAAGAAGACAACTAACATTCTTCATTCAAAAAAATGACGCCAAACCTATTGAAGATATTCGCAGCAGGTTCAATCCACGACAAAGTGAACTGATCAATAGCCACGTTACATTATGCAGAGACGACGAAATTAAAGACATCTTTAAAGTATTAAAGAACCTGACACAGCTTGACCAAAAAACGATCAATATTAAGTTTGGAAAAGTGATAAGGTTTGAAAAAGGCCAAGGTGTTTTGATTCCTGCAATAATTGAAAATGACGCCTTTCAGGAATTAAGGTTAAAAATATTAAAAGGCGTGGTTGAAAAACCCAAACCACAGGAACCACATATTACTTTAATGCACCCCAGAAATTCAACTTGTACCGATAATATTTTTGAAGCTATTGAAACAGCAAACTTGCCAAAAGAATTGAATTTTAAAACAATTTCTCTTATAGAGCAGGTTAATGGTGCACGTTGGACTATATTGAAAACATTTGATTTAAGTAATTAGTAATATCTAAAGAACGCAGTGGAGAAGACCGCTACCAACAAGTATGTTTGCGGACATGCGCTGAGAATAATACCTGGTATTCAATTTTCAGCTAAAGTTCTTAACTTCAGGAATATATTTTACTCAGCAACCATTAAAGGCATATGGAATTTTATTCTCCACGTAACAAATACCGGTCGACTTGGTTTTACTAATTAATAAAAAGAATATGCGCTTAAAAAAAATACCACATAAACTTAAAATCACAAATTTCTTAGCACTCTTAACAGCTTTAGTGCTGGTTGCCCAAATATCCTGCAATAAAAAAGTGCAGGATATGGTAGCGCCGGTAAAAGCAGAACCACCTATTTCATTTGGCGATATGTTAAGCTGCCACCGAACGAACGTGTGGGATTCTTCGTCGGTTCATAATAAACTAATTGGTAAATGGAAATGGGAGCATATCCAATGCTTTTGGAAGCCCGAGGATGCAAACAACGAAGATTTTAAGGACCTTCAGGTAGAATTCCTGTCAAATAATACACTTGAGGTACAACAAAACGGAAAACCAATTCAAACCTCCGCATGGATTGTTGCGGATCTGAAGGATGGCTTTTTTAAAATCGATATAAGTCCACTCGAGCCGCTTTTGTTGGGGAGAATATTATTTTGTGATAGTTTAGTTCTGTTCTATGACAGTTATGTGGACGGGTG
>JBBRDW010000123.1:0-13534 GCA_038203525.1 Chitinophagales bacterium
GCTTTTACAGCTTCTAAAACGTTTGCTGTGCCAAGGTCGTAATCGTTGTGGGCATGAAAGTCAAAATGTATTTCGGGGTATCGTTTTACAAGAAAGGAAACAAATTCGAATACTTCATCAGGAATTAGTACGCCCAAAGTATCGGGCAATAAAATACGCTTAACGGGTTGGGTTTGTAGAAAGTCTAGGTACTGCAACACATATTCTTTTGAATTGCGCATACCATTGCTCCAATCTTCCAGATACACGTTTACCTGAATATCATTATTAGCCGCTAATTCAATCACAGCATCTACTTCAGCGAAATGCTGTTCGGGTGTTTTCTTTAGCTGGTGCGTAAGATGATTTAAAGAACCTTTGGTTAAAAGGTTCATCACTTTGGCGCCGGATTCAAGCATCCAGTTGATGGAGGTTTCGCCATCAACAAAAGTTAATACCTCTATTCTGTGGAGTAAGTTATGCGCAGCAGCCCATTCCGTAATTTTTTTCACAGCCTGAAATTCACCTTCAGAAACACGTGCAGAAGCGATCTCAATTCTGTCAACTTTTACTTCTGTTAACAGCAGTTGCGCAATAGTTAATTTTTCCGATGCCGAAAAAGATACCCCGCTGGTTTGCTCCCCATCGCGCAGGGTGGTATCCATTATTTCTATATGCCTTTTAATCGTTGCCATTTCTCTTTTGTGGCTAAACAATGCGTTGGTTGGCGGCATTATTTTCGTCCTTCTTTATATATTAAAATTCTTTTTTTTGAACTAAACTTTTACAGCATTGCTGATCGTTCCTTGTGTCACTCACTTGTACGTTCGGATTATGATTGAGCAATTGTCAGAACCTGGATTTTGAAGGATTTAATGGATTAAAAGGATATACAAATTAAGTTCATCAAAATCTTATAAATCTCTAAATCCAGGTTCAGATATATTCCTCAGTACAAGAGTGCGACGCAACGAAGTTCAATCCATATTCTTCAGCCCGGTTCATAATGCCTTTTTCTTATTCATACGCTTTGCCTCATTGCCTTGTTGCCTCTTTGCCTATTGCCTATTGCCTATTTTCAGCAAATGTTTTTATCTCCTCCTTCATTGCCTGCAGGTAATCAATATCATCGAATCCATTCATCATGTTATGTTTTTTATAACCATTGATATCGAATGATTCCTGTTCGCCTGTGGCAAGAATGGTGATGGTTTGCATAGGCAGATTTACCTCAAGTTGTGAGGCGGGGTCTACCTCAATTGCCGTAAATATTTTATCGAGAAATACTGCTGAAACCTGCACCGGCAACAGTCCAATATTTAAAGAGTTGCCCTTAAAAATATCTGCAAAAAAACTAGACACAACGCAGCGGAAACCATAATCGTAAATTGCCCATGCAGCATGTTCGCGGCTGCTGCCACTGCCAAAATTTTTGCCACCGACAAGTATTTTGCCTTTGTAAAGCGGGTTGTTTAAAACAAAATCCTGCTTTGGTAAACCATCGTTATTGTAACGCCAGTCTCTAAAGAGATTATCGCCAAAATTCTTGCGCTCCGTGGCTTTAAGGAAACGTGCCGGGATGATTTGGTCTGTATCTACATTTTCAACAGGCATAGGAACTGCCGTGCTGGTGAGGATGGTAAATTTATCGTAAGCCATATTTTTAGCTTTTAGCTGCGAACTATTAGCCGCAAGCTTTTTATTTTGTTTAAGTATTATGTATTGCCCTACGTTCCCGCTCTCTGATTTTCTAAAGTAAATCTCTTGGATCTGTTACTACACCGGTAACGGCTGCAGCTGCTGCCATTAGCGGGCTTGCAAGCATTGTTCTTGCACCCGGACCCTGCCTTCCTTCAAAGTTGCGATTGCTTGTGCTTACGGCATATTTGCCTGCGGGAATTTTGTCGTCGTTCATGGCAAGACAAGCAGAGCAACCGGGCTGGCGCAATTGAAAACCTGCTTCGGTAAGAATATCAAAAATGCCTTCGTCTTTTATTTGCTGTTCTACTATATGCGAACCGGGAACGATCCATGCTATAATATTATCGGCTTTTTTACGGCCTTTTACAATTGAAGCAAAAGCACGGAAATCTTCAATGCGGCCGTTGGTACAACTGCCCACAAAAACATAATCTACTTTCTTGCCAATCATCGCTTCATCTTCTTCAAAACCCATGTAGGCAAGTGATTTTTCGTAGGAAGAAACGCCGCCTTCAAGATCGGCAGCTCTTGGAATATGTTTAGAAATTCCCATCCCCATACCAGGATTGGTGCCGTAGGTAATCATCGGTTCAATATCAGCGGCGTTGTAGTTGTATTCCATATCGAAGGCTGCACCTTCGTCTGTTTTCAATGTTTTCCAGTATGCAAGTGCTTTATCCCATGCTTCGCCTTTTGGCGCTTTTTCGCGGCCTTTTATGTAATTGAACGTGGTTTCATCGGGGGCAATCATTCCGCCACGGGCACCCATTTCTATGCTCATGTTGCAAACGGTCATGCGGCCTTCCATGCTCATATGCTCAAAAACATCCCCGGCAAATTCTACAAAATAACCGGTGGCGCCTGCTGCGGTTAATTTAGAAATAATATACAGCACCACATCTTTTGGAGTAACAGCTTTGCTCAATACACCATTTACATTGATGCGCATTTTCTTTGGCTTTGGCTGCATGATACATTGAGAAGAAAGTACCATCTCTACTTCTGAAGTACCGATGCCAAAAGCAATAGCTCCAAAAGCACCGTGCGTGGATGTATGTGAATCGCCACAAACGATGGTCATGCCGGGAAGTGTGATACCGTTTTCCGGACCTACTACGTGAACGATACCATTTTTAGGATTGCCCAGTCCCCAATGGGAAATACCATTTTTTTCTGAGTTGGTTTCCAGCGCTTTTAACTGCTTTGCAGATAAAGCATCTTCTACTGGTAAATGCTGATTAATAGTTGGCGTGTTGTGATCGGCTGTTGCAAATGTGTGTTGGGGATACATTACGCCCAAACCACGGCCTTCCAAACCAAGAAATGCAACGGGGCTTGTAACCTCGTGAATAAAGTGCCGGTCTATAAAAAACACATCGGGACCATCTTCAATTTTTCTAACTACGTGGGCATCCCACACTTTATCGAACAAGGTTAATGGCTTATTGCTCATTATTCAATGGTTTTAAAAATTAGCGGACTATTATCTAAAAACGAAATAGAAAATTCCGCCAAAAGTAACGCAAATGAGTTTTTTTCTTGAATTTTATTTAATGTGTAAAAACTATGAGTTGGTAAAATACTTAAAATCTTTAAAGCGAATAAATGTTAGTATTTATCAGGGTTGAGAATTGCCTGTTCCAGTTGCCGGATGGTTAATTGTGTGATATTTTTGTGAGCCAGGCTTCGTTAGTAATATGAAGCTTTACTTGCCGCTTGCCGCGCCAACGGCGGTGGTCGCACGCTTGTACTTTTGAAATACTATTGAGCAAGCCTAGCAGACCTACATTTGTTTCGGTAAAGTAAATTCAACAGTACTTTAAATTTTAACCTGTTATAAACCTGTGAACCTAAAGCTCCACAGTATTACTGCCGATAAACGGATTGCGACGCAACGAAGATGCTATGGAAAGATTGGCTGGTATCTAACTTAATTCCTTAGATAACCACGGAGTTAAACTATTGGCTGTCTATTTTTTTCCTTCGAAGAAGCCCAAATGTTTTAAGATACCGTTTAGAATATTCATGCGCACTGCGGGGTCTGTATTGTGTGGGCCTTCTATATTTAACACGAAGGGGAATACGTGCTGATTCTCTTCTATCCAGCCAACAACCCAGCCGATCGCATTGCCGTTTTCGCTAAAACCAAAGCCTGTTTTATAGCTTAGTTTGTAGTTGGCGTTATTTTCCTGGAGCATGAGCTTTTTTACAATATCCTGCGGTCTTGTCTGGAAGGGAAGCTGGTTAAAATATAATTTTTTTACAATGCCAAGCTCTTCGTCTGGGGTAACTTTAAGCGTATTATCGAGCCAGAATGTGTCGATATTATTGGCGATGGAAAACTTTTTGTAGCGTGAACCTAAGCCCAATGTATCAATCCAGTGTTGCATGGTATCTTTTCCAATGCGGCGTGCAACTTGCTGGTAATAGGGAACGGCAGAAACTTTAAAAGCTTCTTCCATGGTGAGGTCTTTGTTCCAGTCTGGATTAGAGCGAACGATACCATCCCACGGAACAATCATTTTTTCATTTACAATTTTGCCCGTTTCAATGCCTATAAGCGAATTGAGAATTTTGAAAGTGGATGCGGGCAAATAGGCAGAGTCTTTATAACGCGCTAAATTGTAGATGGTAAATTCGCCAAATCCGTTATCGAACATACCGAATGTGCCGGTTACCTTGTTGTCGTCAAAATATTTTTGAAGGCTGTTATCAATGGTAACATTGTTGGGGGAGCAGGCCGCAAAAGCAAAAACAACAATCACTAAAATTGATCTAACAAACAGATTCATACAAGAAATTTCGGCAAATCTATTGCAGAAGCTTCATTTAAAGCACAACGTATTTTTTGTTTAATTGCTTTCGCTCGGTCAGGACTTTAAAACATTTAATTCTTTTCCCACTTTTGTAAAAGCTTCAATGGCTTTATCCAGGTGATGTTGTTCATGTGCGGCACTTAGCTGCACACGTATTCTTGCCAAACCTTTAGCCACCACCGGGAAAAAGAAACCAATAACATAAACACCTTCCTCTAATAATTTGGCGGCGAAAGTTTGCGCAACCACTGCATCGTACAGCATTATGGGCACAATTGGATGGTCGCCGGGCTTTATATCAAAACCCGCCTGTGTCATTTTCGTGCGGAAATATTTGGTATTATGTTCCAGTTTGTCTCTCAGGTCTGTTGTTTCAGTTAGCATATCCAATACGGCAATAGAAGCGCCTGTAATGCTTGGTGCAAGTGTATTGGAGAAAAGGTAAGGTCTGCTGCGCTGTCTCAACAATTCAATTATTTCTTTTCGGCCGCTGGTAAATCCGCCGCTTGCACCACCCAATGCTTTGCCAAGTGTTCCGGTAATAAGATCTATTCTGCCCATTACGCCGCGGTATTCGTGGGTTCCTCTTCCGGTTTTACCCAAAAAGCCTGACGAATGACATTCATCAATCATTACAATGGCATCGTATTCATCGGCCAAGTCACAAATTTTATCTAATTGTGCAATCGTTCCATCCATGCTGAAAGAGCCATCGGTAACTATAACCCGGCTGCGCAAATGCGCCGTTTCTTCCAGCTTTGCCTGCAGGTCTTCCATATTATTATGATCGTACCTAAAACGCTGCGCCTTGCATAAACGTACGCCATCTATAATGGATGCATGGTTTAATGAATCTGAAATTATAGCATCCTGCTCGTTGAACAAAGGTTCAAATAAGCCGCCATTCGCATCGAAAGCAGCGGCGTATAAAATGGTATCTTCTGTGCCGAGGAACTGCGCCAGTTTTTGTTCCAGCTCTTTGTGAATATCCTGCGTGCCGCAGATAAAACGCACGCTGCTCATGCCGTAACCGTGTGTATCAATAGCTTTGTGCGCCGCTTCAATTACTTTGGGGTGCGATGAAAGACCCAGGTAATTATTGGCACAAAAATTAAGTACGGTCTTGCCATTCACCGTAATTTCCGGTCCCTGTTCGCTGGTAATAATGCGTTCTTTTTTAAACAGTCCTGCAAGTTCAATTTCCTTCAATTCGTCGCCGATCCGGCTTGTAAATCTCCCGTTCATATGTGGCTATTTTGTAATGGCAAAGATAGAAGACAGTTTACAGTCTGGCGTTTGGTTTTTGATTTTTTTTGATACCGGCATATGAATTTCATGGCATCGCCTGTTGTGTCACTCCCTTATACATGGGTAACATTGGGCAACTTTTACCGAAACGAATGGAGGTAATATCCTATTCCCAAATACCGGTAAAATCTATCTGTGCAGTGCAGTCTTGAGAAAATAAAAACGTATAAGTGTCAGCAGGGGGAATTAATTCGTATTTGCCGCCGTTGTGCAAATAAATTTCGACGGAATCTTTCTCAGGATCTATAATGAGGTAGTACTTTACTTTTTGTTCTTCGTAAATATGGAATTTATTATTACGGTCTTTTAGCGCTGTTGGTTTGGAAAGTATTTCCACCGTTAATTCTGGAGGAAAATTTAAGCGGCGCTTTATATCGCCGCACACGATAAGTACATCTGGCTGCAAAACGGTATCTTCTTTTACCTGCCAGTCAATGGCAAGATAAACTTTGCAATGCCGGCATTTTTTCAGCCTGAGGTTAAATTCCTGTGCAAGGTTTAACGAAATCCGCTGGTGTTTAGGTAATGGTGCAGGGCTCATGGCAAATGGGATACCTTCGATAAGTTCCCATTGCCCATCCCACCACTCCCATTCCGCTACGGTATAATATGGTAATACTTTTACTGCGCCCATGATATTGTAAAATTAAGGCAAAAGCTAATTATATAAAACACCGTTTTAGTAAGCCAATATATACTGTGACGAACCGGCTGTTGAAAGCTGAATAATGATATGTAGTACAAGTGTGCGACGCAACAGTTGATCCTATATAACTATTTTGCCCGGCCAAAAATTTTTTTTGCCAACTGTAACATTCAAAAGGCTGGTACGTATAACAGGAGTAATTTTAATGCACAGACCAAGAAATACTGTTTATGACGGAAAGGGAATACAACGAATGTGTAAATCAATATGCTGACAACGTGTTTCGCTTCATCGTGAAAAATTTGCGACACGAAGAAGATGCGAGAGATATTGTACAAACCGCCTTTGAAAAACTGTGGCGCAACAGGGATGCTGTGGAAAATGCTAAAAGTAAATCTTACCTGTTTACAGTGGCCTATAACCAGATGATTGATCATTTAAGAAAAGTAAAAAGGATTGTGCATAAGGATGAATTTTCGGGTGATACAAGGGTGCAATACCAACCGGTAAACAACCTTAAGAAAGCTTTGCAGGATGCATTGAACAGGCTGAATGAAGTACAGAAAAGTTTGGTGATGCTGAAAGATTATGAGGGATACAGCTACGAGGAAATTGGCCAGATTACCGGCCTTAACGAAGGACAGGTAAAAGTTTACCTGCACCGGGCCAGGCTTACGCTGCGCAATTACCTGGTAAGCCCGGAGAATGTGATGTAAAAGCTGTGAAGCGTATTTTTTAAACTTTGAATTTTGAACAATGATTAACAGGAATAATTACGAAGAATTTTTACTGATGTATGTGGATAATGAGCTAACTGCTCAGGAGCGTACAGCCGTAGAGTTGTTTGTGCAGCAAAATCCAGATCTTTTGCCAGAACTTAAAACCTTACAGCAAACGGTGCTTTCAAACGAAGACGAGGTGTTATATGATGGTAAGGCAGCTTTACTTAAAATTAATTCCAGCATCAGCATTGGTAACTATGAAGAATATTTCCTGCTTAATATTGATAACGAACTCGATGCTGCGGCGAAACATGAAGTGGAGAAATTTGTATTGCAGCACCCAAAACTGCAGGAAGAATTTACATTATTGAAACAAACAGTTTTAGAGCCGGAGCATATGGTGTTTGAGCACAAGCAATCCTTATATAGAAAAGAAGAAAGAAGGGTAGTGCCCTTTGCATGGATGCGTCTTGCTGCCGCTGCTGCGGTAATAGGGTTTGCCTTATTGTTTTGGTGGCTAACTCCGGCAGTAGAAAAGAATGACGAAGTTGCGAATGTAAAACCGGTTAAAGAGAATCCTGCTATTTTACAAAATGAAAATGGCAAAAATGCCGGGCAGTCGTCAGTTAATCCACAGCAGCAAATTGTAGCAGACATAGCGGGTGTAACACCCGCTCAGGAGAACAAATCCCAGAATTTAAAAACAGATAAAATAAATACTAAACAAGCCGTTTTAAAAGGTAATGCCACTGGTAATAAAAATGTTGCAGTGAATAATAAGCAAAACAACAAAGCAGTAATTTCAATATCCGAAAAAACAGTGCCTGTTGAAAAAGAAGATATTATCGCTTACCAGGAGCCAGTTATAATAATGAAAGGTGATCAGGAAAC
Source organism: Chitinophagales bacterium (assembly GCA_038203525.1). Classification (GTDB taxonomy): domain Bacteria; phylum Bacteroidota; class Bacteroidia; order Chitinophagales; family Chitinophagaceae; genus Limnovirga. Next base: position 8,064 of record JBBRDW010000123.1, read on the forward strand.
AGCAAATACTTTTGCCAACAATCAAACGCCCGCCGTTGCCAACCATCTTGTTAAGCAGGTTGTGTATAAAGAACTCGATACAGAAGATGATATGAACAGCTCGCTTTATGTGGGTAACCTTAACCTAAATAAAAATAAACTGCGCGGCGTTATGAAAAAAGTTGGAGGCTTATTTGCCGGAAAAGCTAAAAACGCCGTCGCTTCAAACGATCAGGGCAAACTGCAGGTTGCCAATCTTGAATTCAATAAAAATTAGACTTACCATTTTTAATCAAAATTTATGAAGAGGAGTATTTACACAATGGCAGCATTGCTGCTTACAGCATCAGGTTTTGCGCAGGCAGATACAACAAAGAAGAATGAACCCGATACCATAAAGGTTGGCAACTTTGTTATCATCAAAAAAAATAAAGACGGAAATTCTGCAGACACCAGCTCCAACCGGCACCAGAATGTTTATGTTGATATCAACGTATTTAACAACCATCACTCCAGGCATAAGTCTAACCTAAGTACCAACTGGATGATTTTTGATCTGGGTTTTGCCAACGTAAGAGACAATACCGAATATGGTTCAGCGGAAGCAAACAGTTATTTAAATGCGCAGGGAGGTGCACCATTTACAAAGAGCGATCTGGCATTACGTACATCCAAATCGTCTAACGTAAACATCTGGCTCTTTATGCAAAAAGTAAACGTAGCCAAACATGTACTTAACCTTAAATATGGGCTTGGTTTAGAGATGTATAATTTCCGTTACGAAAACAATATTGCCTACAATAAAAGCCCCGCCTATATTTTTAAAGACACGGTCAATTTTTCAAAAAATAAATTGTACGTGGGTTATATTACTGTTCCCTTTATGATCAATATAAATCCCTCGCCAGACAAAAGAAGAGGGTTTAGTTTCAGTGCAGGCGTAAGTGCCGGTTATAAAATAGACAGCCGCAACAAGCAAATCAGTGACGAGCGGGGTAAGCAAAAAATAAATGGCAATTTCGATCTGGAGCCCTGGCGGCTTGCAGCAATAACAGAACTTGGTTTAGGCCCGGTAAGGCTTTACGGAAGTTACAGTTTTAACACCCTGCACGATCGTAGCCTTCAACAATACCCATACGCCGTGGGCATCAGGTTCAGCAACTGGTAAAATGTTTTGATTTACAGCCGGGATTATTTCTCGTTTGTGCATTACGGGCTCCGTTTCTTCGGGGCCTTTTTGTTTTATTTGGGTATTATTTTTTTGAGCCAAACAACAGAACATATACGAAGCTTTGGTTGCGTCGCACTCTTGTACAGTTGAAAATTTATTGAGCTTTTATTGCAGCGTAGATCCTAAGGGGTAATTTGTTTACACTTTAGTTTTGCATTACTCAACCCAAGGCTCCCAAATGTTATACAGCACAAGAGTGCGACGCAAGTAAAGCCAAATTCATATCCTTTGCCTGGCTAAAAAATTGTATTTACTTAAAACTTTTTACCGCATATAACTTTGTGTTACGTTTGCAATAAGTAAAATTGTTTGTTATGATTAAAGAGAAAATTTTAGTAATCGGCGCGTCTGGACAAATAGGCGTAGAGCTTACACTTGCGCTTAGAAAAATTTATGGTAATGCCAACGTAATCGCATCGGACATGCGTGAAGAAAACGATCTTTTAAAAGGCAGCGGCCCTTATGTATCAATGGATGTGATGAACAAAGAAATGCTGCATGTGCAGGTGATACGGCAAAATATTACACAGATCTATTTGCTGGCGGCTATACTTTCCGCAACCGGCGAAAAAAGCCCCGGACTGGCATGGAATTTAAACATGCAGGGTTTGCTAAATGTACTGGACATTGCCCGCGAAGAAAAGCTTACCAAAGTTTACTGGCCCAGCAGTATCGCTGTATTTGGGCCCACAAGTCCAAAGCAAAATTGCCCGCAGCAAACTATTATAGAACCTATTACCGTTTATGGCATAAGCAAGTATGCAGGAGAGTTTTGGTGTAATTATTTTCATCAGCGTTTTGGTGTTGATGTAAGAAGTTTACGCTACCCCGGTTTAATCAGTTACAAGTCGGCACCCGGCGGTGGTACTACAGATTATGCGGTTGAAATTTTTCATGAAGCACTTGAAGAAAAAAAATACGAATGCTTTTTAAATGAAGACACTTACCTGCCCATGATGTATATGCCCGATGCTATAAAAGCAACCATAGAATTAATGGAAGCGCCGGCTTCAAAAATTTCGATACGTACTTCGTATAATATTTCGGGAATGAGTTTTTCGCCAAAAGAAATTGCTGCGGAAATAAAGAAACATATTCCTGAATTTGAAATTTCGTATAAACCTGATTCGCGACAGAACATTGCTAATAGCTGGCCACAGAGTATTGATGATTCTATTGCAAGAAACGATTGGGGCTGGCATCATGAATATGATCTGGCAAGAATGACAGACGATATGCTTAAAAATATTCACCCGGTATAATTTATTGAGCTTACCGGCGTTTTATAACCATGAAAGCACTTTTGAAATTAAGTAAAATAAATTTTCTTTTTCTGCTACTATTTTTTTCGACCCTTAGCGTGATGGCACAGGATGATATACCCGATTACCGGAATAAGCGGGAAAGTTTTAAAAAACTCTTAGACAAAGATTTGCGCAGTGATTTGGCATGTTTTGCCCTTGGCGCATTGGACGAAGCAGTTTCGAAACAACCGCTTAAACAAATGCCTATTGCAGATTATAAAAAAAGCCAGATACGTTTTGAAGAGGATGATATAAGTGTAATTATTACTTCAGCCGATTTTGATAAAACAAAGCATAAGCTGCTTTTTTATGACGAAAAGTATCTTACTAAAATCGATAGTAAGCCTTACTTCGCAACAAAGCTGGGTGGTATGCCAAAGAAGATGATTGAATCTGTTGCCGTGATTTTTGGGATGGATACCGTACACCTTCCTGCTACTGCTTTTAGTGACTTGTTCGACCCAATTTTTTGCCAGGCTAATGCAGGAACAAATACTGCAAAATGCAATACAGCGGTGTATTTTTCACGTGATAGCAGCAGGCTCTACATTTACATGCTCAGCAGCGACGGAACCAACGGCTACGAGGTAACCTGGGTAATACAAAACAAACAATATTTTAGGCGGGTAGTTGATTATGGTTTTTAAAGCATAATCAACATTAACCATAAATAAATGCACTTATAAATTGGCAATATCTGCTACTGTTTTTCTCTCCAGTATGGCAAGATTAGCATCTCTTACTTCTATCATTACCCGGTTAAGGCCACAGTTTTTTTCATCGCAATTGCTGCATTTTTCGTAGAAATGCAAACTTACACAGGGCAATAATGCGATTGGCCCATCCACCAGCCGAAGCACATCGGCCAATAAAACTTTGTGGGGATCTTTGGCAAGAAAATAACCTCCTCCTTTTCCTTTTTTACTGTTAAGTATTCCAGCTTTTTTTAATTCGAGTAAAATGTTTTCCAGGAACTTTAAAGGTATCTTTTTTTTGTGGGCAATGTCGGCAATAAGTATTGGCCCTCGCTCGTAATCCTGAGAAAGATGTATTAGTGCCTGGAATGCGTAAACTGTTTTTTTGGAAAGCATTCGTTTGTTTTGCGCAAGTTAATTGATTTGTGTTTTTATTCAGCCGTTTTAAGTTTTGAGCAAACTGTAAAACAGATTTAAGCATTGGAATACACTAATATTTTTGGAACGGGGGATTTATAGAACAGACTGAACGAAACAATGAAATACAATTTCGGCAAAAAACTCGGTAGTGGGTGCAAAGACGCCAGGGTAAATGGGTATTAGGTTTTTCTTATTCCAATTATTTTTAAAGTTCTATACCTGTAACCAAAAAAGTAGTTACAATGTTCTGCCTGGATAAACCAGTAATGCTTTTTCCAAACAATCCATGGCTATATTTATTGAATCAATATTTAGAACATAAGCCAAACGAACTTCTTTTTTACCCAGGCCATGGGTGCCATAAAAGCCGGTAGCAGGGGCCAGCATTACAGTTCTTTTATTGTATTCAAATTCCTCCAGCAACCACTGGCAAAACTTATCTGCATCATCAATAGGTAATTTGGCCATTGCATAAAATGCGCCACCAGGGTTTGGGCAAAAAACGTTGGGCATTGTATTGAGGCGGCTAACAATTAAATCCCTTCTTTTTTTATATTCTGCCTTGGTTATATTGAAATAATCATCGGGTAAATCAACCGCAGCTTCGCCAGCAATCTGCGCAAAACTTGGCGGGCTCAACCTTGCTTGAGCAAATTTCATAGTGGCATCGTGCAGTGCTTTATTGCGGGTAATAAAAGCACCAATCCTGCCGCCGCAACAGCTATACCGCTTGCTTATGGTATCCATCAAAACCACGTGTTCATCAACACCTTCCAGCTGCATTGCGCTAAAATGTTCACCTTCATAACAAAATTCACGGTAGGCTTCATCGGCAAAAAGATACAGGCTATGTTTTAAGATAATGGTCCGCAAAATTTCCATTTCTGCTTTGCTGTACAAATATCCTGTGGGGTTGTTGGGGTTACATAGAACGATGGCTTTTGTGCGCGGGGTAATTGCTTTCTCAAAATCTTCTATTGGAGGTAAGGCAAATCCATTTTCTATATGCGATGTTATCGGTACTACATTTACACCGGCTTCTACTGCAAAACCATTATAGTTGGCATAAAACGGCTCGGGAATGATTACTTCATCACCTGCATCGAGGCAGGCCATAAAGCCAAACAAAATTGCCTCGCTGCCACCGGTTGTGATGATGATCTGATCGTAATTTATTTCAATGCCCACTTTTTTATAGTAAGTCACCAATTTTTTTCGATAACTTTCATTACCCCCACTGTGACTGTATTCCAGAATTTTAAAATCGGAATGTCTTACCGCATCAAGCACCATGGCAGGTGTTTCAATATCTGGCTGGCCAATATTGAGGTGATATACTTTTACGCCTCTTTTTTTGGCTGCTTCCGCAAAGGGAACCAGTTTTCTTATTGGCGATGCAGGCATAATGTTTCCGCGGTTGCTGATGGTAAGCTGTGTCATTCTACAAACCTACAGCAAAGCTGTAAAATTGCCAACGAAAGAAAGCATTACTAATATTATTTTAGAACAGATAAAAACACAAATATTTTTTTTGGGCCAAACAGTTGAATTACTATGATGCTTTTCTTGCGTCGCACTCTTGTACTTTAGAATGAAAGGCATCATGGCAAAGAGGCAAAGAGGCAATAGGCAAAGAGGGAATGAGTTAAAGTACCTTGTTCATTGATCACTGTTCACTGTTCATAACTGTTACTAATGTAGAAGAGTGCGACGCAACAGGCGATGCTATAAAAACAAATGCCCGGCCCAAAAAATGACGGAAAATGTAATAAAAAAAAGTCCTGTTTCCAGGACTTTTTTTTATTAAAATATTTTAAAATTATTTTACAGGGGTGTCTTTTT
>JBBRDW010000124.1:0-13369 GCA_038203525.1 Chitinophagales bacterium
AACCTTGGAATATAAATATTGGTGGGCCTGCGGCCATAATAATAACTGTCTTCAAAGCCTTCTATACTTGCATTGATAGATAGCCCTTTGTGGTGATCCATCAGGTTGCGGCCCACCTGATCGCTGCCATTGCCAAGCCCATTTGGAAAACGGTTTGATGTGGAGTTTAATAAGATAAATGCGGTAGCCACTGTTGCTGCATTAAGAAAAATAATCTTTGCATAAAACTCCTCTGTTTGCTTTGTTTCGGTATCAATTATTTCAACGCTGGTAGCCCTTTGCTTTTGTTCGTCGTAGAGTACTTTGTTTACCAAACTGTGCGGCCTTACGGTAAGGTTGCCTGTTGCATAAGCTGCAGGCATAGTGCTGGCATTGGTACTGAAATATGCACCAAACGGACAACCACGATGACACAGATCCCTTGCCTGGCATTGCCCTCTGCCTTTAATTGGTTTGGTAAGATTGGCAGTGCGGCCAATAATTACTTTTCTATCGCTGTAAATCGATTCTATTTTTTGTTTGAAAGATTTTTCTACGCAGTTCATTTCAAATGGTGGTTGAAATATTCCATCAGGCAATTGCGGAATTTTTTCTGTTGAACCGCTCACACCAATAAAGCTTTCTACATAATCGTACCAGGGCGCAATATCTTTATATCGTATAGGCCAATCAACACCATGGCCATCTTTCCTGTTCGCTTCAAAATCAAGATCGCTCCAGCGGTAGCATGCCCTTGACCAAAGCAAGGAGCGGCCTCCTACAATGTTGCCACGAATCCAGTCGAAACGTTTGATTTCATCGTACGGATTTTCTTTATCGCTGATGTAAAAATGTTTATTGTCTTCTTTAAAACTCCAGTGGCGTGCCTGCACATATTTTTCTTTTTTGTCAGCAGTACTCAAATTTAAATGATGCTCAAACTCCCACGGGGCCTTGGTTGCAGTGGGATAATCTTTTATATGCTCCACATTTCTTCCGCGGTCGATCAATAAAACTTTTAAACCTTTTTCGCAGAGTTCTTTAGCGGCCCATCCGCCGGTAATGCCCGAGCCTACAATTATTGCATCGTAAGTATTTTGTTTTGCTGCTTTGTTGTTGAGGTGAAGTGTATCGCCTGGCATTGTTCGTTATTTTATTAGTGCTGAGTTTTAAAATTACTGTTTACACAAAGAAATGTAGAAACAATTTTTCTAATTATCACCTGCAGATTTATTACAGTTGTAAATATTGAGTTTGAATCCTTGAACAGATTACTTAATCGTTGTTTACGAAGTTTTTTATTCCCGGTATTTTGCTGATTTTTGCCTAGGGAAAACTTTCCCTCCTCATTAAAATAAACGCAATGCACCCACAGGCAAAAACAGTTATAACCGTGCAGGCAGCTATTAACGCACCGGTAGAAAAAGTTTGGGATTGCTGGACAAAGCCTGAACATATTACCAACTGGAACAATGCATCCGATGACTGGCATACGCCACATGCAGAAAATGACCTGCGTGTTGGCGGCAACTTCACCACACGAATGGAGGCCAAAGACGGTAGTTTTGGTTTTGATTTCGGCGGTGTTTACAGCGATGTGCGCATTAACGAATATATCGCCTACACGCTTGATGATGGCAGGAAGGTGAATATTACTTTTTCTGTAATTGCAGGCACCACGCAGCTGGTTGAAAAATTTGAAGCGGAAAATCAGAATACCATAGAACTGCAGCAGGGTGGGTGGCAGGCCATACTCAACAACTTTAAAAAATATACCGAGTCAGTCAGGTAAAATTTTTATACCCGCCAGTCTATTATACATCAAACGATCTTAGATAAAGCTGCTCTACTTTTTTTCTTGCCCAGGGGGTTTTGCGTAAAAACTTAAGCGAAGAATTAATGCTTGGGTTACTTGTAAAACAATTGATGTTAATGCGGTTGCCCAGCTCTTCCCACCCAAAATGGCTGACCAATTGGGTAAGAATACTTTCAAGTGTTTTGCCATGCAGCGGGTCATTAGAGGTCATGCTTCATTATTTATAGCTAAGATAAATTCAAAAAAAGTTCGGGCTGGTAAATTGCTTTGCTACGAATAAGAATTGGCGTTATTTTTTGGGCCCGGCCGTATCAATTCTAATAAGCATCGTTGCGTCGCACTCTTGTACGGTTTGTAATTATATGGAGCTTTTATCGAAGCGATGTATAAAATACACCTGAAGAAAAGTCTTACAATAGTTTTGCGATCATTGATTTAAACGGAGCCAGCGTGTCCCATACAAAACGATTATTATCGTGGCCGGATTCGCCCATATCTATTACTTCACAGTGTTCAACTATTTTGTTGGCAATACCGCTTATTATGCTGATGCTGGAAAGATATTTAATTGCCGTAGCAAACTTTTCCGTGTAAACATGCCCCCAAATTTCCACCGCCATTGAAGCGGCTTTAATATCCAGATCGCGATTGTTTCTTTTTTTAAACTCATTCAGAATTCCGGTTACAATGGCATCGGTTGTAGCTTCTGTGTTGCTGCTGAGTAAAGCTCTTAACTGGTCGTCGTTGGTAAGCTTTACTTTGTGTTGTGTAAATTCCAGTTGAATGTTTTTTCCATGGAGTGTGAGCATATCGGGCATACAATAATTATTTATCTGGTGATGAATTTTACTGGAAATGTAGTTGGATTTTTTGTAAACGGCAAAGGAGTTTGTAATTTATGTTCATTTAGTAATTTAGGGTGAAAGGTAATGCACGAACATTTGTGCAGGCAGCCTGAAGCTGAATTGTATTACTAGCCGTAAAAGTGAGTGACACAACGAAGATGCCATGAAAACCAATGCTGGCTAACAGAAATATTTAATAAATAAAAGGCATAAAAAAAGCGACTTGTTGAGTCGCTTGATTTTATGTGCCCCAGGCGGGAATTGAACCCGCACTCGCATTGCGGCGAACAGGATTTTAAGTCCTGCGTGTCTACCAATTCCACCACCAGGGCAGACCGGTGAAAAAAAATCCCGCAAAAAGCGGGATTTTTTTAGAGCGAAAGACCGGGCTCGAACCGGCCACCCCGACCTTGGCAAGGTCGTGCTCTACCAAATGAGCTACTTTCGCAAAACCATTTAAAAAGAACTTTTTTGTTTTGGGAGTGCAAAAATAAGAAACTGCACTACACAACAAAATTTATATTGCAATTTTTATTTGTACTGCGGCGTGTACAAGGTATTTCCGGGAACTTCTACATCCGGTTTGCCTTTATAACGGTGCTGGTACAACTGAAAACAGCCGCCCAAAGTAAGCGCCATTACAATCATAATTTGAATATAAAAAAGGAAACGCGAAGAAGTTACCCAGTTATATCCAAAGTCTTTCTCTTTATTAGTATCAACTACGTTTGACATATATTTAAATATTGCTGTGCAAAAATAAGGGGCGGCGGCAAATAATTACAAGTTCTTATTAACAATTTCGCAAAATTGCTTTTTTCCTTTTATAAAATAACCCCAAACAATAGATCCAGCGTAAACGCCGCCTAATTTTTTGATGGCTATTTTGTTTTGCTTATTTTTTGGGTTAGCGGAAAAAAGCCACATAATTACTGCTGCATGCGCTTTAGCCACCGCGAAGTATGCTGCGCTGTTACCCTGCAGCAGTGCTTTCCAGGCAAAAGCGGCATCTAATGCAAGACGGGAAGGAATTATCCACAGTTTCTCTTTCCAATGCAGGTTTTTAAACAACATAATAAGATTGTTCCTGAAATTAAGGAAAACCTTTCTGCTATTGCCTTTTGGTAATGTGCCGCCACCCAAATGATATACCACCGACGATGGGCAGCACATTATTTTATAACCTGCCAGCTGCATGCGCCAGCAGAGATCAATTTCTTCCATATGTGCAAAAAAGAAACCATCAAAGCCGCCCAGGTTTTTAAAAACTCTGGATTGAACAAACATGGCAGCGCCTGTGGCCCAAAAGACTTCTGCATTATCATTAAACTGGCCGGTGTCCTTTTCGCAATCGTCGAACAATCTGCCACGTGAAAAGGGATAACCAAACTCATCAATCCATCCCCCTGCGGCGCCGGCATACTCAAAATGATCTTTTTGGTAATAGGATAAAATTTTGGGCTGGCAGGCGGCAATTTTATTGTTGCGTTCCATCAATGTTATGATGGGTTCAATCCAGCCAGGAGTAACTTCCACATCGGAGTTGAGAAGTATATAATATGCTGCATCAACGCTTTTTAAGGCTTGGTTGTAGCCTTCGGCGAAACCGTAGTTTTTATCAAGCAGAATTAGTTGTACTTGCGGGAACTGGTTTTTTAGCAGGAGCACAGAATCGTCAGCAGATCCGTTGTCTGCAACAATTATTCGTTTATTGGTGTAGGTGGACGCAAGTACTGAGGGAAGAAATTTTTCAAGAAAATTTCTTCCGTTATAGTTAAGGATAACAATGGCAACAGTTGGATTGCTCAATCAGCTTTTATTTGTTCAAAAATAATACAGTAATGCATTGGTTGTTTTTTTTGAAAATATTTGCTTTATTGAGTATAGAAACAATTTTCTGTTAAGCCAATACCAATGAGGACTTGGTTTAGTTTTTATCAACGCGGATTACTCAGTATTTAGCTGAAAATACATGAGTCCGTTTAGGGTGGCGCAAGGTGTTGACAATAGCAATACAGTTTGGCACTAAAGAATTATTACATTCTAATTGCTGCTTTAGTTAACTATGTGCTTAAGTTCATCAATGAAATGCAAAATTTTTCTGCAGTGATGAAACATAGGAATTATATATGCCCGAAAATTAAAATACATTGCAGCATATTTTAGAATTAGTTAGTCTGAAAACGAGGAAACTGTAATTATGTTTGGTGTTACTATACTTGGTAATAATTCTGCTTTACCTGCTTACGACCGGCATCCAACTGCCCAGGTTGTAACGCTTAATGATCAGTTATTCCTGGTAGATTGCGGCGAAGGCACTCAAATACAACTAAGCCGTTACAAAATACGCCGCAGCAGAATAAACCATATTTTCATTTCGCATATGCACGGCGACCACTATCTGGGACTAACAGGAATTCTTACCAGTTTTGGATTAATGAACCGGGAGGCTGATCTGCATATTTATGCTCCTGCTATTTTAAAGCAAATAATTGATCTGCAGTTTGCCGCTTCAGATACAAGATTGCCTTATACCATTCATTTCCATCCATTGAAAAGCGGAGGCGAAATAATTGTTGAGGAAGAAACGTTTACGGTCGAATCTTTTAACGTATACCACCGTATAGAGTGCTGGGGGTTTATTATCAGAGAAAAGAAAAAACTGAGGAAGATAGACGGAAACAGAATCTCTAATTATACTATTCCTAAAACATATTACGACAAGCTGAAAGATGGCGACGACTACATAACAGATAACGGCGAGCTGATCAAGAACGAATTAGTAACTATTCCCAATTCACCAAACAGAAGTTATGCCTATTGTGCGGATACGGTTTATAACGAAAGTATATGCCCGCGGTTAAAGGATATTAATTTGCTCTACCATGAAACAACCTATCTAAATGAACTTGAAGAAAGAGCGGCCAGCCGCTTTCATTCCACCACGGTTCAGGCTGGCAATATTGCGCTGCTTTCTGGAGCCAAAAAATTACTCATTGGCCACTTCAGCAGCAAATACGAATCGCTCGATGATTTTCTTACCGAAACGGTAGCCGTTTTTCCACAAACCCAGCTTGCGATTGAAGGCGTTACTTACATTATCCGATAAACTAACTCCGGAATTGCAGGCATTCATCAATACAATAATTTTGGGCCCGGCATAAACTCCCTGATCATCTTTACTTGCGTCGCGCTCTTGTACGTTCGGTAATATATGCGGCAAGGCGCTGCAACTCTACAAAAATATTGCACGCTGCTTAACTGGTATTCAACGAAAATATATTGCGCTTCAGTTAGCATGGTTGCCGTTATACAGCGACATAAAAAATTATGCCGCACCCCTCGCAAACCCAACAGTTTCGCGGTAAATTTGTGGCGATACCTCAGCATTTACTTTAAAGAAACGGCTAAAATAATATTCATCATCGTAGCCCAGTTCATAGGCAATTTCTTTTACCGTTTTATTAGTGAGGTATAATTCTCTTTTAGCTTCAATAATTATTCTTTCGTTTATTAGATTTGAAAGCGTCTTGTTAAAATGCGATTTGGTAATTTTTGCCAACGCTTTCGTGCTTATGTACAGCATCTCTGCGTATTCGGAAGGGGAGTGCTTGGTTTTAAAATTTTCTTCTATTGCATTTTTCAATTTTTGAAGAATAAATGGCTCTTTGATATTTTTTACCTTATCGCCGACGGACTGCTGCTGCGCTGCTTTTAAACGTGCAGCTGAAATCAAAAATATTTTCAGGTACGAAACCAATAATTCATGCTGGGCCAGCGCTGGGTTTTGCATTTCGTTTTTTATTTGCTCAAACACCATCTCAAAAGTTGCGGCGGATGATTCTTCTACTGTTACAAAGGGAGGCTGGTAAACATTGTTGTACAGAATGCCATTACTGGAAACTTCCTTGTGGTGTTTTAATATGCAGAAGAATTCAGGATGGAAATAAATTGCTGCACCTTCCATGGGTGTGGTGGCCGAAATCATAAATGGCTGATAAGGAGCGAAGGCGAAAAGTGTTCCCGGGTTAAAATCATATTCATTAAAATCAGCTTTCAATTTGCCGGCCCCTTTTTTTACCCAGATCAATGAATAATAGTTCAGTCTTTGAATATGATCAAAATGGCCATTATCTTCAAATGAAAAAAGCTTGAATGCAAGGTTTCCCGTTTGCGGATTAACCAAAGTAAAAGTTGACTGATTTAACATGTAATATTTTATTGTTTGTCAAGATACCATTTTTCGGATATAACCAAAAGTGAAACTGTTTACATCGTGCTGACGAGTGAACAGAAACCTGAAGTGTGCGACCACCGCCGTTGGCGCATATGCGTCAAGCTAATTTTTGATAAAAATCGCTGAAATTGTTTACCGGTAATGGTTTTGGGTTGTCTTGCAATGAGGATTTAGTAAATGGTTTTCAATATAAATGCGTTGCCGAATAATCTTCGCTTTCCTTTGCAAGAAAAAAAGGCAACTGAGTCCTGAAAGTCGCATAGAGAACCAAAAGTACAAGAGTGCGACGCAACGGAAACTCAATAGTAGCAATGCTGTTGGGCCAATAAATGTATTCCTTAGCTTGACGCATATGCGCCGTGGGCGGGGCAAGCTGCAAGAAAAGCATCATAGCAACAACGGAGCCTGGCCAAAAAAATCTATTTTAATTTCTCTTCACTTTTTGAAAGAGCAGGTATTTTATTTACTTCGGTTTTGGCTGTTTGCGCCTTCGTTAAAGCCTGCACAAATGGGGACTGTTTCAAAACGGTATCCCACATGCTGTCTCCACATTCATCAGCTATAACAATTGGTTCATCTGCAACACCTCTTTTTTCATTTTCTTCGTCATTTTTCATACCAATAATTTTATAATTTTCTTTCTGATTCTTTTATGGGTAAATCATTAATGCTGGCATATCTTTTTCGCATCAAACCGTTTTCATCAAACTCCCAGTTTTCATTGCCATATGCACGGAACCATTGGCCATCCGCATTTTGATATTCATACTCAAAGCGAACAGCCATACGGTTTTCGCGAAAGCCCCACAATTCTTTTTTAAGCTTATAGTTTAACTCTCGTTCCCACTTGCCCTTTAAAAATTCTTTCACCGCTTCTCTTCCATTAATGAATTCTGTTCTGTTGCGCCATTCCGTATCAATAGTGTAGGCAAGACAAATCCTTTCCGGGTCTTTACTATTCCAGGCATCTTCTGCCAATTGAACTTTTTGTAATGCTGTTTCCATTGTAAATGGTGGTAATGGTAATTTCTGTTCCATGCGTTTTGGTTTTAATTATGATAAACAATCAGCGCAAAATAAATTTGCCCTGAATAATAATTTTGTGATTTCTGATTCCAGTGTTTTTTGCCTGTCTTTTGCATACCAAAGATGCAGATCGTTTGCATAGGTTGCAGCAGTAGCCGGATTTGATTTTAATTCTTTCACCAACTTTTGTGCAATGGTTGGTCTTGGTCCCCATATTCCAGTTACATTATAGTGCTCATCTAATTGAATTAATTTTGGAATAGAACGAGTTCCATTGGTTAGATACGCGTTCATTAGCTCATCATTTTGGTCACGGTAAACGACTTTCATTTCAATTTTTCCTTCACTCATTTCTGCAAGAGCGTTAAATGCAGGCAGGGTTTGCGATGCATCGCCGCACCAATGTTCCGTAAGTATCAACCAGTAAATATTATCCTTTAGATTTTTCACATGTTCCGTAATCACTGCACCCGGAACAAATGTTTTTTCCACCCTTTGCATACGGTGTTGATTAAGGTTGATGTATTCTTTTATTTTCAAATCGTTATTCAGTGCCAGGTCTTGGGCCATGTTTTGTTTATACTGATTGTAACTGATGCCTTTTTGAAGGTAGCTTTTATAATCTGCCTTACTAATTGTTACGGCGTTTACTGTTGTTGTCATTTGTTTTTCTTTTACTGTACAAAGGTGCAGGTATATTGACTGTTTAAAAATGCAGATGAACGCAAAGGGATGGACAAATTTCCCGAATGGATTTTAAATATGTAAATCAGAAAGGTCAGGGTAATTCCTGGCCCTTCTTGTTTGTTTTACCCGTGGTAATATCTTTCATTTACTATTTTACCATCTCTCCATGTAGTGGAAACTACTTGTTCTATACGGGCTTCATCTTTTCCGTTTACCTGTAACACGAGGGCAACATTGTAAAAAGAATGATTGCCATTAACTGCCACATTACCCACTTCGTATGCAATAAAGCCGGTAACATTATTTGCGGCCTGGAACGCTGCCAATGCTGCCTGTGCATTTGCTTTGCCCGATACAATGGGGCCGTTCCCTTCCTGTGTTTGCACATCATCTAAAAATATTTTTCCTGTGCCTGGGCTATTTCACCTTTTTTAAGCATTTCTAATACTTCATTGATTTTAACTGTTTCGTTGTCCATGATTGTTGCTTTAAATTGTATTGTCGTTATTGACAATACAAAGATACAATGGCGCAAAGCCAAATAAAATGGAGAATGGACGCTAGTTGATGGATATTTTTCCCCGCAGGGATGGTGATACCTAAGATGTTTGTGTTTAATAATTCCAGTTTAGCTAATGATCTTTTTGCGTCAACATTGACGGCGGAAAGGTGGAACAAATGAAGATTAGGGAAAATAAACACGACCAGGAAATAAGGATGCACTGGAATAATCTTTTTTGATTGCTACCTGCTGATTCAAGAAAATAAAAAAGGACAAAACCTATTTGTTCTACCCTTTTTTAAATTAACGAGTGCATTAAAAAATATAATCCAGCCGAAGGTAATTGCTTTGATGCTCCCGGACGATGGTTTGCACTATTTCTTTGTTAGCAGCGTTGTCTTTTGTGGCGATTAAAATTCGGATACTAAATGCCCTTAACGCATCCGCCACACTCAAAGTTCCTTCAGCGCTGTCTTTTCTGCCATTGAAGGGATACACATCTGGCCCACGCTGGCTTTGTGCATTGATGTTGATACGGCCCACTTGATTAGCCAGTTCATCAATTAAATAGCCAATTGTTTTAGGATCGTTTCCAAATATGCTTAACTGTTGTCCAAAATTAGATTGAACAATATAATTGATTACTTCTTTTATATTTTTATAAGGAACAATGGGTACCACCGGGCCAAATTGTTCCTCGGTATAGATTTTCATTTGATCGTTTACCGGGTATAAAATTGCAGGGTTAAAAAAAGTATCGTTTACCTCGCCGCCATTTTCATTAAGTACGGCAGCACCAAATTGTCTGGCATCGTTTACCAGGCTAGTTAAATAATCCGTTTTGCCGGGCTCTGGCAGTGGCGTGATTTTTACATCTTTTTCCCATGGCATGCCAATTTTTAGCTTGGCAACAGCCGCCGTAAATTTATGTATAAAGCTGCCTGCAATATTTTCATGTACAAAAATAATTTTCAATGCTGTGCAACGCTGCCCATTAAACGATAGTGAACCAGCTACTGCTTCACTCACAGCAATTTCCATGTCAGCATCGGGTAAAATAATGGCAGGGTTTTTTGCATCTAGTCCCAACACACTTCTCAGGCGATGTGGCTTTGGATGTAATTTTTTAATATCACTTGCACCCTTATTGGTTCCAATAAAAGCAAACAGGTCTATCTTTCCTGTTTCCATTAATACGCCTACGGTCTCTCTTCCTTTGCCATAGATAATATTGATAACCCCTTTCGGAAAACAATTTTTAAATACAGTCAACAATGGTTTAATAAATAGCACACCGTATTTTGCCGGTTTAAACACCACGGTGTTCCCCATTATCAATGCCGGGATTAAAGTAGTAAATGTTTCATTGAGCGGATAATTGTATGGCCCCATACACAGGGCAACTCCCATAGGTACACGACGTATTTGAGCAATGATTCCTTCCTCATTTTCAAACTTTGAATTTGTGTGATCAAGGTTCTTTAATTCTTTAATAGTGTCTTCAATATAAACACAGGTGCGGTCAAATTCTTTTTCACTGTCTGGTAAATTTTTCCCAATCTCCCACATTAATAACTTAACCACATCAGCCCTTTGCTTTTTCATTTCCAGCAAAAATTTTTCAACATGGGCAATTCTTTTAATGATGCTCATGGTAGGCCACTCGCCTGTTCCATTTTTGTATGCAAGCACGGCTGCATCTAATGCTTCTAATGATTCTTTCTCCGTTAACAGCGGGGTACTGCCTATAATATTTTTTTCATTTCCATTTCCATTGTTGATGGTTACCGGAGAAACTACTTCATTCATGGGACCGTCCCATATCTTAAGTTCGCCGTTGATGAGGTATTCACGTTGTTCGATAAAACCACTCAACTGCCATTGCGCTGGTATTTGGTCTAGCGACGGGAAGATATTTTCAAGCATAAATCAAGTTTTTATTGGTTACTAATTAATGGCTCCTTCTTTCAGGATATATAGGTTCAATGAATGTACTGATACAAAAATTAAGTTTATCAAAAAGTAAAACAATTCTTTTTATAATTTTGTTTTCTTATTACTGATATTACTTAGAAGCTCCCCATTAAACATTACATAAAGAGTAAGTGTAGATGAAGAAAAACCAGATGGAATCTTCAGGTAATATAAACAACACTTCACTTAATTAATTCATGTTGCCTAACTCGATTGTATCCCTTTTATTGAGGATTTTGACAGCAGCAAATATTCGGGAGAATTTGGTTTTGCAACGTTTAAGCCCAACTACCACATTTTCCTGTGTCTTGCCTGTTTCTACATTCGGCGCCAAGGCTTAAAATAGACCCCCGGTTTTTTCGCTGACCTTTAGCACTCAAATGAGCATTAATATTTTTGGCATATTGAACAGCATAATCTCCAATACCACCCAGCAGCGGCATGTATCTGGCCTTTCTCTCCGACAATTAATTTAGCATTTGTTGCCAGTGCCCTGCATGCCCGTAAGAACTTCCAGCGTTGAAGCTGCAGCTTGTTTTGGAGCAATAATAGAAGCCTATAATGCTAACTGCCTGGCTGGTACTGCAACACATTCAGGATAGGCTTTACCATACCCGGGAAAGTTGAACATACCGAATACTTCATCGCCAATTTTAAATGTAGGTGCATGCGTATCAATCTCTGCTATAATACCGGAAATGTCCCAGTCCAAAAATTGCAGAATTTTTATTTCCCAATAGCCCTGCAAATAGACCTTCTTCAGACTGAGTTTTTACTTCTACCTGGTTTATGCTGATTGCCTTCACCATTATTAGTACTTCTCCTTTTATAACTTAAGTAATAGGAATATCAGTATGAATAAGATTTGCCAATGTATCTACTGATTTTATTACAATTGATTTCATTTTTTGATTATTTAGAACATGGGGTATTTTTTTAAGAAACCAAAATTGCTGGTTTATCGTTTGAAAAAATGGAGAATGCACGCAAATGTTTTGATGGTTTCACCTGACAATAAACAATGCGCTTTCCAGATAAAATACTTTGAAAGATACTATGAAAAATGAAGATAAACTTAAGCCCGTGCATACCCAACCGTTTCCCTATACTTTTGTGGCGACATTTTTGTATTGACCTTGAAGAAACGGCTGAAATAATATTCATCTTCATAGCCTAATTCATACGCAATTTCTTTTATAGCTTTATTGGTAAGATATAATTCACTTTTTGCTTCACTAATAATGCGTTCATTAATAATGCTGGAAATTGTTTTATTGTAATACAGTTTGGAAACCTTTCCCAAAGTTTTTGGCGTAACGTACAACATAGCTGCATAATCACTGGGTGAATGTTTAGCTTTAAAATTCGCTTCAATTGCATTATTTAGTTTTTGCAAGATGTGATGCTCTTTATGGTCGCTTATGTTGCTCTCGTCAACATGCTGCTGCACTATTTTTAACCTGGATGCATTGATTAAAAATATTCTCAAATACGCAACCAATAAGTCATACTGAGCCAAAGAGAGATCTTGTAATTCAGTCTCAATTCTTTCACATAACATTTCGAATGCTGCAATTGAATTGCTGTCAATTCTTATAAAGGGGGGCTGGGAAACATTGTTATATAATATTTGCTTAACGGCCTTTTCTTTTTCCTGTTGATGTACAAAAATAAATTCAGGATGAAAATTTATTACAATTCCTTTGATTGGATTTTCGGTAGAGAAAAGGTATGGTTGAGATGGGGCAAATGTAAACAAGGAATTATCCTGAAAATCAAATTCAGAAAACCCTGTTTTAACTTTACCAGAACCTTCCTTAACCCAAATGATTGAGAAAAAATTATTACGCTGCAATTGACCGACAAAGCAATTGTCTTCAAATTTGAAAAGATTAAATACCAGGCTTCCATTTTGATGATTTACCATGCAGGAGTTTAATCGATTAGTCATAATTTAAGGTTTAAAAGAGTGGTGAATTAAATTTATTTGATACGTTTTTTAGCGTTACAGTAAATGATTCTCTTGAAATTAAGCCTGTAATAAAATCAATAACAATTCCGTTTTTGTAAATGAGGATAGTTGGCAATTCAGTAATGCCCAATTGCGCTTTTAGCAAAGGAGCTTCATCAATATCAATCCTGTAAAATGAAGCAGCAGTTTTAAACAGGAGGTGCATCTCCTCGTAAATAGGGCCCATTATCTGACAGGGGCCACTCCATTCTGCACAAAACCGTACGATGTGCAAACCGCTGCCGTTTAAAATTTTCTTTTTATAAATGGCCTGGTCTTTTATTTTGATGAT
>JBBRDW010000125.1:0-13204 GCA_038203525.1 Chitinophagales bacterium
GCAACCGGCAACTATAAACTTCAAACTGAAAACCTCCTATTCCGCCCAACTCATCACATAACCTTCATTCTCAATCTCCAGCGCATCAACGGTTAACTGCAGCGGATGAAATGTATCTACCATTACTGCGAGTTCCTGGGTTTCCTTTTTGCCAATACTTTTTTCTACGGCACCGGGGTGCGGGCCATGCGGAATGCCGCCGGGATGCAGCGTAAGCATACCACGTGTTACATTCTTGCGGCTCATAAAATCGCCGTCAACATAATACAATAATTCATCGCTGTCAATATTGCTGTGGTTATAAGGCGCGGGTATTGCCTGCGGATGATAATCGTATAAACGCGGCACAAAACTGCACACCACAAAATTGTGCGCCTCAAATGTTTGATGCACCGGCGGCGGCTGGTGCACACGCCCCGTAATGGGTTCAAAATCGTGTATGCTGAATGCATAAGGATAACAGCAGCCATCCCAACCCACCACATCAAAAGGATGATAGCCATAGTGAATATGATACATGCGCCCACGCTTCTTTGTCTTGATTACAAAATCACCGGCTTCATCAATCGCGATTAGTTTTTGTGGTGTACGAATATCGCGTTCGCAGTAAGGTGAATGTTCCAGCAACTGGCCTTCTTTGCTCATGTATTTTTTTGGGTAACGTATGGGGCTAAAACTCTCTACAATAAACAAACGGTTATTGCTGTCATTAAAATTTATTTGATAAATACTGCCACGTGGAATTACCAAATAATCACCATAGGCAAAAGGCAATTCACCATATTGTGTAAGCAGTTTGCCACTGCCTTCATGTACAAAGATCATTTCATCTGCATCTGCATTTTTATAAAAATAATCTGCCATACTTTGTTGCGGCGCAGCCAGTGAAATATGGCAATCATTGTTTACCAGTATGGGTTTGCGGCTTTGTAGGTAGTCATTTTCAGGCTTTACTTTAAAGCCCTCAAAACTTCGGTGCTTCAGCATTTTTTCTTCGGCAATCCGCGGCATTACATCGTAAGGTTCTTCAGTATGCGTAATAATTGTGGGCGCATGATTGTGGTACAGCAAAGAAGAATCGCTGTTGAAACCTTCGGTAGAAAATAATTGTTCGGCATACAAAGAACCATCCGGTCTGCGAAATTGTGTATGCCTTTTATGCGGAATATTTCCAAGTTTATAATAGTGAGACATGGTAAAAAGTTTATAGTTTCCAGTTTGTAGTTTCCAGTTATGCGGTTGTAGTTACTTACAACTTTTTTGAGCCAGGCATTTGAATAATTATGAAGCTTCTCTTGCGTCGCACTCTTGTACGTTTTGATATTCTATTCAGCAAAAGTGCATCAGTATAATTAAAACAATCTTCGTGAAAGTTCGAGTGTAGCAAGCAGGAAAATATATTTCCATTTGCGTTTATCAATCCAGTATATAAAGTTTCTGTTAAATGGCATAAGTTGCAATCATTCTTATAACAAATGTACGAACTAATTTTACGCTATGACAAGCATTGGATTAATAGCAGACACACACCATTACTTAGAACGTGCAGTATTCAAACACTTTGAAAACTGCGATGAAATATGGCACGCAGGCGATTTTGGCACAGCAGAAATTGCTGATGAACTAAAATCCTTCAAACCCTTGCGGGGCGTATATGGCAATATTGACGGCTTTGATATAAGAAGCGAATATCCCGAAGATTTAATATTTAACTGCGAACAGGTTAAAGTTTTTATGAAACATATTGGGGGGTACCCAAACCGTTATGCACCGGGTGTGAAAAATACTATTATAAGTGAACATGCACAATTGTTTATCAGCGGGCACTCGCATATTTTAAAAGTAATGTTCGATGCAAAACTGCAATGCCTGCACATGAACCCGGGTGCGGCAGGAAAACAAGGCTGGCATAAGGTAAGAACGATCATCCGCTTTGTAATTGATGGAAAAGAAATGAAGAACTGCGAAGTAATTGAGCTGGGTAAAAGGTAAGTTGTAGCCTGGCTGTTAAAAGCCCCTTCATATTTTTCTGTACAAGTGTGCGACGCAACGAAGATTCCATGAAATACCAACGCCTGGCTAACAAAAAAAATCCCGCATTCAAGCGGGATAATTTTTTTACATGCCTGGCAACCAGGGCCTGCCAATACCTTCACGCATGGGCCATGGAACGGTTGCAAGAATTATGATGAGTGCGATGGTGTAAAACACTGCGGCGCGTTTTGCCTTGCCTGATTTTTTTAACGAGATATGTCCAACTGTTATAAAAATGATCGATGCAATCATTCCGGTTGGATGTTCTACTACCCAAAAGCGTTTGGCGCTGTCTTTCATTACGTCTGCCATGCCATACTGCGCAATCAATGCAAAGCCGGAGCCGCCGGCAAAATACTGGTACAAGCCAATAAGCAGCGTAGTGTGCGCAGCAATAAGCAACCATTTGCTCAACGCAATTTTATTGGTAACGGTTGAAGAAAATAGCCGCAAAATATTTACTACAAGCAATATCACAATAACCCAACGTAAAATGCTGTGGAGCGATAGAAGAATATTATACATACGTTTTAATTTTAAACAAAGCTAAACTGTGCAACTCATAAACCCAAACTGAAAAGAAAAGTAATAAGTTGTATTTTATAAGTTGTAAGTAAAACTGCAACTAACTATAAACTGTACACCGTAAACTATAAACTTATTCCACCCAATCTGCTACAAATAAATTGGTATCGTGTCCGCCGCCATTGTTGCGGTTGCTGCTGAACATGATTTGCTTTCCATCGTAACTAAACATAGGAAAAGCGTCAAAGCCCTTATCTCGGCTTATCTTCTCTAATCCACTGCCATCAAGGTTTATAAGATACATATTGAACGGGAAACCGCGTTTGTATTCGTGATTGCTGCAGAAAATTATATGCTTGCTATCTGGTGTAAAATTGGGTGCCCAGTTTGCGTTGCCAAGGTTTGTAATTTGTTTTGCATTGCTGCCATCCGCATTGGCAATAAAAACTTCCATTTGTGTTGGCGCAACCAAGCCTTTTGATAACAAATCTTTATAATCAGCCTTTGCAGAATCTGTTTGCGGCCTGCTTGCACGCCAAACAATTTTGGTGCCATCGGGGCTAAACCAGGCGCCGCCATCGTAGCCAAGTTCGTTGGTTATTTGTTTTACTTTTTTCGATTTCAGATCCAAAACATACAAATCTAGATCGCCGTTGCGCATAGAGGTAAAGATCATTTTTTTACCATCGGGCGAAAGCGTTCCTTCCGCATCGTAACCGCCTGTTTTTGTTAAACGTTTTTCAATTTTGCCACTGGTATCTGCAAGAAAAATATCAAAGCTTTTATAAATTGGCCACAGGTATCTGTTATTGTATTTGCTGCGGTCTGGAAGCGGCGGACAACTATCACCACCCAAAAAAGTAGAAGCATATAAAACCTCTTTACCATTGTGTAAAAAATAGCCGCAGGTAGTTCTGCCTTTGCCGTTGCTAACCTGTTTGTAAGTAAATGCATCGGCTGCATTAACAGGCAGTTTGCCAATAAACATACGGTCGCACATTACACCTTCTTTCGGGTTGGTGCGTTGAAAAATAATTCTGCTGTTATCAAAACTCCAGTAAGCCTCCGCATTATCGCCACCAAAAGTTAACTGGCGCACATTCTTAAAATGCTTTTCATCAGCATAATGCAGCGTATCAGTTTGGGCATAAGTAAGGATTGTAAAAAATAAAGCAATGCCAAGGCTAATATAATTTTTCGAAATAATCTTTTTGAGCCAGGCAGTATATCTCTTATTGATCGTTCCTTGCGTCGCACGCTTGTGCGTTCCGATAATATCTGAGCTTTTACCGAAGCGTAGATCATAATTCCCCTCAAGCTTACTTACTTTCATCGTTAACACAGTTTTTGCAAAAATAATGGTTGAAATGTTCCGCCACATGTTATAAAATAATCATAATTAAAAATCCTGCATTTATTTTTGCGTTATGATGAAGATTGCCTTAACATTCCTGCCTTTTGTTGTTTTGCTAATTGCCTGTAATTCCTCAAACAGTAACGATGACAAAAATGCAGCCGATGAAAGTATTTCGCCGGCCTACCAGGCTTACGTAAAATCGCTTACTGCCCGGTTGCAGCAAAGCCCCGACAGTGCAGGACTTCGCCTTAAACTCGCAACAGTACTGGACAGTGTTGGAAATTACAAAGAGTCGTTGCTGCAAATGGACAGTTTGATAATCAAAGATTCGGCTAACTTCGGATTATGGTTTACGCAGGGTCAGATTGCAGAAGATGCAGGAGACACGATGCTCGCAATGCACAGTTATGAAATGGCCTTGCATATCTATCCATCAGCCGATGCAATGATAAGCCTGGCGAACCTTTATGCCGAACAAAAAAATGATACAGCTTTATTAATTTGTAATCAGGTGAGGCGGCTGCGTTTGGGCCGTGAGTACGATGCGCATTGTGCTTTTATTTCAGGTGTTTATTATGCAAGAACGGCCAACACTGCATTAGCTTTACAGAGTTTTGATGATTGCGTTGCAAATAATTACACTTATATGGAAGCTTACATAGAAAAGGGTCTGGTATATTTTGACAGCAAACAATACCGCGAAGCATTAAAAGTATTTAGATTTGCTTCGTCTGTAAATGCGCTTGATGCAGATCCTTATTACTGGCAGGGCCGTTGTTATGAAATGATGAGCGTGAAAGACAGTGCCATATTGCGTTTTAAGCAGTCGCTTAGTCTTGATAAAAATTCGAAAGAAATAAAGGAAGCTTTAAAACGCCTGGAAGAATAATAAAGAATTTTAAGAATAAATAAAATACATTCATGCAAAGGCGCTGAGAAAGCAGAGACTATATTACTTTTTCTGAAACCTTTTCATCGCTGCGTGGTAATAATAAACTACAAACATGCCCATCATAGCTCCGTCATTTCTTGCATCGAATTTTTTAAGGCTGGAAGAAGAATGTAATATGGTGAACCGTAGTGAAGCAGAATGGTTTCATCTTGATGTAATGGATGGTGTTTTTGTGCCAAACATAAGTTACGGCCTGCCGGTTATTGAACATATCCGTACCACAACAACAAAAGTTTGCGATGTGCATTTGATGATTGTTGATCCTGGTAAATATGCTGTCGATTTTAAAAAGGCAGGCGCCGATGTTTTGTCGGTACATATTGAAACATGCCCGAACTTGCACCGGAATATTCAGCAGATAAAAGAGCTGGGAATGAAAGCCGGCGTTGCGGTTAATCCACATACCCCGGTAAGTTTATTATGCGATATTCTGCACGAAGTAGATGTAGTAAATCTGATGAGTGTGAACCCAGGTTTCGGGGGACAAAAATTTATTCCTTACACCCTGCATAAGATTCGCGAACTGAGGCAAATGATCACCTACAGGGCGTTGAATGTGCTAATAGAAATTGACGGCGGAGTAACACTCGAAAATGCTGCATCCATAGTTGCTGCCGGCGCCGATGTGCTTGTTGCAGGCAGCAGTGTTTTTAAAGCAAAAGACCCCTTAGCCGCAATTGCCGCATTGAAACGTTTGTAAAATAACGTTGCACCTACCCGATAGAGCAGCAATAGTGCGGGTAAGCGCTACAACCAAAGCCTCGTATATGTGCGTTGCCGGTTTTACCTATTAGAAAACAATGCAACCAACGCTGCTGCATAGTCTAAAAAAATATGCATGATCCCGGCTTTTGGTTTTTTAATAAAACTTTCGTTGCAGCTTGCCCGCCCAAAGCGGTGGTCGCACACATGTACTCCATCAAAAGAATGAAGAGTAAACGGCCCAAAAAAGAATATTCAGAGATGCTGGATTTATTTTTTCTTTGTTTTAGGGGGTAAACTAACTTCATGTTGTCGTTATTCTATAAGATCAGCTGCAACAGAAAAATTAGTGGAAATAAAACAAATTACCATACCAAAAGAAGACTCTGCTTTTGAGCAAATGTTTACCGTGCATTTCAAAGGAATGTTCAGCTACGCCTGTACGATTCTAAAAGATGAAATAAATGCTGAAGAGGTTACGCAAAATGTTTTTGTAAAATTATGGGAGAAGAAAAGCCAGATAATTATTAAAAGTACATTACAAGGTTACCTGTACAGTATGGTTCACAATGATTGTATGAACTTACTAAAACATAATGCTGTAAAAGCAAAGTTTGAAAAAGAGAAAACGTATACGATGAAAAATGAAAGCGACAGTGCTAACAGGAAAGTATTATCCCGTCAGTTGGAACAAAAGTTAACCGAAGCGCTGCGTGAACTGCCCGAACAATGCCGTACGATTTTCCAACTGAGCAGGTTTGAAGATTTGAAATACAGGGAAATTGCAGATCATCTTGGCATAGCAGAGAAAACAGTGGAAAACCAGATGGGCAAAGCGCTTAAATTATTGCGCATTAAGCTGGTTGATTTTTTGCCCTTAATAATTTTTATGGCAACATTGTTAAAAAAAATATAGCTATTGGGTAAAAATCTACATATAACCGATGACCTGTTGGTAAAATACATGCTGGGCGAAACCTTGCCCAATGAAGATGCTGAAGTAAGCCACTGGCTAAAGGAGGACGAAAAGAACCAGACATATTTTCAAGAGTTTAAAACAATCTGGGAGCAAAGCAAAAAACTTGCTGTTACCATTCCTATTGATGAAAAAGCTGCATGGCAAAGCTTTAAACAAAGAGTTGCAACAAACCAGGAAGAAAATAAAAATGCGGCCCTTGTAATTTCTTTTAAACGTTGGATGCAGGCCGCCGCAGCGGTTCTAATTGTTGCAGTTGCTGGCTGGCTCATGTACCAAAACCTTGCAAAGTCTGAGGAAGTTGTAATGGCGCAAATAGAAACTTTTGCAAACACTGAGGTTGATACATTACC
This sequence comes from Chitinophagales bacterium, assembly GCA_038203525.1. Classification (GTDB taxonomy): domain Bacteria; phylum Bacteroidota; class Bacteroidia; order Chitinophagales; family Chitinophagaceae; genus Limnovirga. The sequence goes on from JBBRDW010000125.1 coordinate 6,900, forward strand.
CGATGGAAGCATTATTACGGTAAATAAAAATACCAGGCTCTCTTACCCGGAAAAGTTTGCAGGCAATACCCGGAAAATAACTTTAAAAGGGGAAGCATTTTTTAAAGTGCATCCGGATAAAAGCAAACCTTTTATAATTTCTGCCAACGATGTAACGGTTACCGTGGTGGGTACTGAATTTAATGTAAAAAATTATGATTCAGCAACAGAGGTAATTGTAGAAAGCGGCATTGTAAAAGTTAGTAGCAGTAATAGAACAGTTGTTCTTGAAAAAGGTGAACGGGTTTTGATAAAAAATACCGAAGCCGATTTCGAAAAGATGCCGGCAAAAGACAGCTTTTATAATTATTACAGAACCCATTCAATTATTTGTAACAATACGCCTTTACCTGATGTGATTGGAAAAATTAATGAGGTATACAATGCAAAGATTATTTTAGGAGATGCAGCATTGAATCAGTTGCGGCTTTCCACCACATTTAAGGATGAAGCTCTTGGAAAAGTAATCACTATTTTACAACAGACTTTTGATCTGCAGGTAATACATGAAGGAGATTCGATCGTACTCCATTCAAAATATTGATGATTTCTACCTATAAACAAATAGAGCCGCCGAAAATAATTTTGTTTACGGTTTATAAATCCTGGCATTGATTTGCTCAATATTGAATGCAACTTACCAGCTGCAATGCCAGAGACGATCAATTGTAATACTTCGGTCTGGTCAAAAAAAAATTAAAATGAAGCTTTTTATTAAAATAGGTATTTGCTTTTATTTGATTTTTATTTTTCAGGAAGCCCATGCACAAAATCCACTCTTAAAAAAAATATCTTTTTCTGTTTCCTTTAAAAGACTTGCAGATGTATTGCAGGTTATAAGCAGTAAAGGCGGTTTTTATTTTTCTTATGACAGTAAAATTATACGTAAAGACAGTCTTGTAACACTAACCGTTAACAACATTTCTGTAAGCGATGCACTGGATAAAATATTTTCAGGAAGAATGGATTACAAAGAAAATGGAAATTATATAATTCTCCGGAAACGCCTTTCGGTACCGGCTCCACCCACCGTTTCTTTTACCACTTACCTTATTAAGGGAATCGTGAGTGATGCAGGCTCGGGGCTTGGCGTAAGCAACGTAAGTGTGTATGAAAAAATAAAACTTGCGGTAACACTTACGGGAAGTGATGGGTCTTTTGTATTAAAACTTAAAACAAAATCTACGCGGCCCGTATTAAGCATAAGCAAAGAAAATTATTACGATACAAGCATTGTAGTTGCGCTGCCTGTAAAACAAAATATTCTTGTAAGCATTCAAAATATTCAAACAACACTAGAAGACACCAATACCATTACCATAATTTCGCCAACTGATTCAGTACCCATCATTATACCAGATTCTACAATTGCTTTTGTCAAAACCTCTGCTCCTCCATTAGATACAACGAGGATGGTTGAACGTTCGGGTTTTAGTAAATTTATTTTGAGTACTAAACAAAAACTACAAAGCATTAACCTTAGCAGGTTTTATACAACGAGGGTATACCAGGTATCCTTAACGCCCGGCCTTAGTACCCATGGAAAACTAAGCCCGCAGGTAGAGAATTATTTTTCCCTCAATTTGCTGGGCGGTTATACCGGCGGCACAAAAGCTATTGAAGCGGGAGGTTTATTCAACATTAACCGCCGCGATGCAAAATACCTTCAGGCTGCCGGTTTATTCAATGCTGTTGGCGGCAATTTTAATGGTTTTCAGGCAGCAGGAATACACAATAACGTATTGGGTAATGTAAATGGATTTCAAACTGCAGGAATAAGCAACTACGATAACCACAGCATCAATGGTTTTCAGGCTGCCGGTATTTATAACCATGTTCATGATACCGTAAAAGGCTTTCAGGCTGCAGGTATCGCCAATTTTTCCGGTAGAAAAACGACAGGCATTCAGGTTGCTGGCATCGGAAATATAGCCGGGCAAACAATAGATGGCGTGCAGGTTGCCGGCATTTTTAATTACGCGAAAAAATTAAACGGTTTGCAGATAGGGCTTATAAATATTGCCGACAGCAGTAACGGGTTCAGTATAGGTTTAATCAATATTGTAAAGCATGGCTACCACCAGCTTACACTATCCACCAATGAAATTACGAACACGAATGTTGACATCAAAACAGGTAATAAAAAGTTATACAGCATTCTTCATGCCGGCTATAATTTTAGTAATACAAACAAAGTATTTTCTTATGGTTATGGAATAGGCACCACAGTGCCCATCAGCCGTAAAATTACTTTTCAGCCAGAGGTTTCAGCACGTTACCTATACACCGGCGATTGGAACAATTCCAATATACTCAGCACGCTGCGCCTAAACTTGCAAACCCGCTTGGGCAAAGGTGTTTCGCTGTTTATTGCACCTGCTCTTAATTTGTATGCAACCAATCAAACAACCGGTATTTCGGGTTACCGTTATCCAGTAACGCCCACAGGTTTTGCTTCAAAAATTTATAACGATAAACTCAGTTCATGGATTGGTTTTAGTGCAGGTATAGCATTGTTTTAAAAGCATTTTGGGCCCGGCTTAAGAATATGAATTTAGCTTTTCTTGCGTCGCACTCTTGTACTCTATAACATAGTGGGGCATTGCGATGCACGAGGCAGTCTTCTGGCATAACATACAAATCACGTAATGCAAAAGACTGGAGATTGCTTCGGGTGCGTGGCAATGACGCGCAGAATTCTAATGTACAAGAGTGCGACGCAAGGGACGATCAGTAAAGAACTTCAGCCAGGCTCAAAATAACTGCCTTTTGTATTTACAATTTTTTAACAAATGGTACATGGGGGTGAAGACTTTTAATGGTGTCGTTTATAAAAATATAGACACCAATTATGAAAAAGTTACCCTCCTGTATGGCTTTATTATTATGCGCTTTTTTATCACATGCACAGCTTACGCAAATTATTCGCGGTACAGTTACCGACCAGGTTTTGCAAAAACCTGTTGCTGGTGCGTTAGTAAATATTACAGGCACTAAAAGATTGGTAAGTACAGATGAAAACGGAAATTTCAGGTTTAATTATGTACCTGTTGGTACCGTTACTTTACAGGTAACATCAATTGGTTATAAACCCAATACAGTTGCAAACATTACGGTGAATGCGGGGAAAGAAATGGTGCTATCTGTCGCGATGCAGGATGCGGTTTATACCAGCGGCGAAGTGGTTGTAAAAGCCAGCAGTAAAAAGAATAAACCGCTAAACGATATGAGCGTGGTAAGTGCCCGTGCATTTACCGTAGAAGAAGCCGAAAATTATGCTGCGGCTGTAAACGACCCGCTGCGTATGGCTACCAATTTTGCAGGTGTTGCCAGTGCCGATGATGGTAATAATCAAATTGTTATTCGGGGTAATTCCCCGACAGGTTTACTTTGGAAAATGGAGGGTGTGGACATACCAAACCCAAACCATTTTGCCGCGCAGGGAAGCACTGGTGGCGGCATTTCTATTTTAAGTTCTCAATTGTTATCCAACTCAGATTTTGTTACGGGTGCATTCGCTGCGGAATATGGAAATGCACTCAGCGGCGTGTTTGACCTGAAGCTTAGAAAAGGTAACAATGAAAAAAGAGAAACAACATTACAGGCAGGGTTGCTTGGTCTTAATATAGCGATGGAAGGGCCGTTCAACAAAAACTATAAAGGCTCTTACCTTATTAATTACCGGTATTCCACTTTATCATTGTTAGATAAGCTTGGTGTAAATATTGGCAATGCAAGCACTACCAATTTTCAGGATCTCTCGTACAATATTTATTTACCTACAAAGAAATCAGGTAATTTTTCAATCTTTGGTTTTACAGGTTTAAGCAACCAGGATGTTGATGCCAATACTGACTCTTTAAAATGGGAAACAGAAAGCGACCGGTATGGATCGAAATATATTTCTAACACAACATTCAGTGGCATTACGCATAACATTAATATTGGAAGGAACGGTAAATTAAACTCCGCGATTGGTTATTCTTACAACAAGCTTTCTTACCTGTCAAATTACCTTGAAAAGCCCGATAGCAGTTCGGTAGATTTTAATGGTTTCGATAAAACCAGGAAGCTTATTTTAAACAGCACATTCAGCCACAGGTTTAACAGGAAGCATACTTTAAAAGTCGGTGGCATTGCAGATTTTGTTGGGTTTAATAATTACCAAATTTCCAGAGAAAACACAAAAGCCCCTTTAGAAGAAAAAATCAACATCACTGACAATACAGCAACCATACAGGGTTTTGCAGAATGGCAATACAAAGCAAGCGATAATCTAACATTCAATGCAGGCCTGCATTACCTGCGGTTGCTGTATAATGGCAGTAACAGTGCGGAGCCCCGGTTCTCAGTCAAGTGGGATGTAAATAAAATGAACAGCATCGCATTCGGTTATGGCTTGCATAGCCAGGTGCAGCCGTGGGGAATTTATTTAGCCCAAGTTACCGATAATGGAAAGACGGCCAATCCAAATAAAGACCTTGCCCTTACAAAAGCGCAGCATTTTGTTGTTTCTTACAATCATGCTTTCAGTAAAAACCTGCGCTTAAAAGCCGAGGCTTATTACCAGCAGTTGTTCAATGTTCCGGTAAGAACAAGTGATACCAATACCATCTCTACATTAAACCTGCAGGATGGTTATATAACCGATCCTTTGGTAAATAAAGGCAAAGGAAAAAATTATGGTGTGGAACTTTCGCTGGAAAAATATCTTGACAACCATGTTTATTTTATGTTCAGCAATTCCCTTTATAAATCAAAATATACAGCAAGCGATGGCATTGAGCGCAACACTAGGTTCAATGGAAACTTCATCAGCAATCTTGTTGCAGGCAAAGAGTTTGTTTATGCACAGGGCGGACGAACATTGGGATTGAATTTGAAAGCTGTTTATGCAGGCGGTTACCGAACTATACCCATTGATATTGAGCAAAGCGAGCAACTTGGTTACACCGTGTTTATAGATAAAGAAGCATACAGCCTGCAAAACCCTGCATATATGCGTGCAGATATACGCATCAGTATGAAATGGAACCGCAAAAATTTTACAAGCACTTTATCGCTTGATATACAGAATGTAACCGGCAGACAGAATGTTTACAACAGTTACTACGATACTTTTAAAGGCAAAGTGGTTACCAATTATCAAACAGGTTTGATACCTGTTCTTAATTACAAAATAGAATTCTAAAACAAAAGTATTAACCATAAAAACAGTAGAAATGAAAAGTTTTAAATCAATTATCGTAAGCAGTATATGCATGTTAAGTTTAGTATCATGTAGCAAAGAAATAATAAGTGGCTCCGGCCCGGAAGTAAGCCTGTTAAGAAACACAGCAAACTTTACGGGTATAGAACTTGCAATAAATGCCACCGTAAATTTCACGCAGGACAGTATTTTTAAAGTAGAATTAAAAGGCCAGCAGAATGTAATAAATCAAATACAAACAGAGGTAAGCGGCGGCAACCTTATTATAAAACTGCCCTGGGATACAAAGCTTGTTTCGTATGCACCAATTACAATCAACATCAGTGCCCCTGTGGTAAATACATTCAATGTTAGCGGTACTGGAAAAATTCTGTCGTTCAATAGTATCAGCGTAACGAATGCAGATTTTAATATCAGTGGCAGTGGCAGCATAAACCTAAGCAACATTTCTGCAATTAATATTGATGCGAACGTAAGCGGCTCGGGCAGTGTACAATTTTCTGGCGGCACCGCCACCACTGAAAGTATGCATATCAGTGGCAGTGGTTTAATAGATGCACTGGGTGTGGCTGCAAAAAAAACAACTACTTATACCAGTGGCAGCGGCGATATAAAAATTTATACAACAGAAACTTTAGATGCGCATATCAGCGGCAGTGGCAAAGTTTATTATATGGGCAACCCCGCAATAGATGCCGATATTTCGGGCAGTGGAAAATTAATTCACCTGTAAATGAGTGCGTAGCATATTTATGTACCCGTCAGTTGACTTACTATGGAGCTTTGCTTGCCTCACTAGGGCGCTGGTCGAACATTTATGCGGTTTAATTTTTTTTGAGCAAGTTGCAGGCTAAACGCTACAGGCAATAAGAAAAAATGAGAGTAGTAGCTTGCCGCTCAAAGCTCCATAGCGATTAACAGTACAAGCTGCGACGTTGTGTCCTGGTAAGCTGTTGTTTAGATGATAGGGTTTCTTATACAAGAGAATGAGCTATCGGTAGAGTTGGTCTTACAAATCTATCAAACCACGCTAAGGTGCTTTACTCTAAGGGGCGAG
>JBBRDW010000126.1:0-13151 GCA_038203525.1 Chitinophagales bacterium
CTAAGAAATACATTTATCGACCCAAGAGTATTACTACTATTGAGCTTCCGTTGCGTCGCACTCTTGTACTTTTGGTTCCCTTTGCGCCTTTCCGGACTCTGGTGCTTTTTTTCCTTGCAAATGAAAGCGAAGATTATTCGGGAACGCATTCATATTTAAAACCATTTACTAAATCCTTATTGCAAGACAACCTAAAACCATTACCGGTAAAAACTTTCAGCGATTTTTATTAAAAATTAGCTTGACGCATATGCGCCAAGGCGGTGGTCGAAAGCACTTCATCGTTCTGTTATAAATTCAGCTTCAGGTTCAGTGCAAATTTTGCTCACTTTATACAAACAACCTGCCCGGCCTAATAAAATATTTCATATACCAAATTATCCCAATAATGCACGTAAGTTGAATGGTTGATAGGCCAATACTGTACGTGTAATGCGGTTTAATAAAATCAAGAAAAAAACGAAAACAGATATACCCCATCATAAACATTTTAAACCTTGCGCCATTTTTAAATTTCCACTTTTTTTCTAAAGCTGCAATCACTATCCAAAATAATATAAGGAAAATTATTTCATATAATGTTACCGGGTGTCGCAGCAATTCATCGCCTAGATCCATTGCCCACGGCATCGAGGTTACTGTACCATACGTTTCTTCATAAATACCCATACTAAAACAGCCAATACGTCCAATAATTAAAGCAAGCATCATAGGGTATACAAACAGATCGCCGCTTGCCTGCTGTTCCCCAATTATCTTTTTGGTTAGCTCAACTGCAAACAAACCACCAAGAAAACCGCCGAGCACTGTTTTATTCTGATAAAAATAGCTAAATTTATTTGCGGAGCGTATTAACAAGTCAGGATTTTCAAGCCCACCAATTAGACGGCTTCCAATGAAAGCTCCAAAGAAAGCAGCTATCAATATCCATGTGCGTTTTGGTGAATCAATTGCATCTCCCTGCCTTTTTCGTAAAAATAAAAAATAGCGGAACCCGATAAAAATACCAAGGGTTTCAAAAAAAGCATGCAACAGTATTTGATAACTGCCTATAGAAATGGTAACCGGAAATTGCAAAAAGATAATTTTTTGAAAAGATACATAAAACAATTTGAGCCGTACAAACTTCCGAAACTATTTATTAGCTATTGCTCCGGCATTTTTTCCAGATTGATGTGGATATATTATGCGATAATAAAGCTGCCTGCACAATGCTCAATAAAGAACAAAATTACAAGAGTGCGACCCCGCCTTTTGCGCATATACGTCAAGCTAAGGAATACATTTATTGACCCAACAGTATTGCTACTATTGAGTTTCCGTTGCGTCGCACTCTTGTACTTTTGGTTCTCTATGCGACTTTTAGGACTCAGTTGCTTTTTTTCCTTGCAAATGAAAGCGAAGATTATTCGGCAACTCATTTATATTTAAACCCATTTACTAACTCCTTATTGCAAGACAAGCTAAAAACATTACCGGTAAACACTTTCAGCGATTTTTATCAAAAACTAGCTTGACGCATATGGCCGTTGGCGGGGCAAGCTGCAACAGGCGATGCCACATTGCATAAATGCCCGGCCCAAAAAATATTCATTAAATCTTAACCGTAGTTTTTAAAACATCATTCGCTAATTTGCAGCCCATGAGTTTTGAAATGGAAGAACATACCATGCATGAGCAGTTTGAACAACTAATGCAATCCAACGATACATTGGCCATGCGTGATTTTCTGGACGACCAAAACATCAGCGATGTTGCCGACCTCATTTACGAATACCCTGAATTTGAAGCGCAGATCATCGCAAATATGTCGATGCACCGCGCTTCCAGCGTATTTAAAATTCTCGATATTACCGAACAGCGCCGTATTGTAAAAGAACTCCCGCCCATTAAAACTGCGGAGTTACTCAATGAACTGCCTGCGGATGACCGCACCGATTTTTTAGAAGAACTGCCGAAAGAAGTTATACGCGACCTGATAAAACTGCTCGACCCCAAAGAAAGAAAAATTACGCTTTCGCTGCTTGGATACCCTGAAGACAGTGTGGGCCGTATGATGACCCCCGACTACGTTTATGTTTATGAACACAATACCGTAGATGAAGTATTAACCACGATTCGTAAGGTAGCGAAGAACAGCGAAACGGTTGACGTTATCTATATAATCAATGAAAAAGGCGAACTGGTTGACGATATAAAACTCCGCGATATTATACTTGCAGCACCCGAAAAACAAATGCAGGAGCTGCTCGATGGCCGCATTGTTGCACTTAATGTAACAGACGATCAGGAGCATGCAAGCCAGGTGTTTAAGATGAATAACCGCGTGGCTTTGCCCGTAACAGACGATAACAATATTCTGCTGGGCATTGTAACCATCGACGATATGCTGTGGGTTGCCAATGAAGAGTACAGCGAGGATATGCAAAAGATTGGCGGTACCGAAGCCCTGGAAGAACCCTACCTGGAAACGCCATTTTTTAAGCTTATTAAAAAGCGTGTTGGCTGGCTCATTATATTATTTATAGGAGAAATGCTTACCGCAACTGCTATGGCATTTTTCAGCGATGAAATTCAGAAAGCGGTAGTGCTTTCCATTTTTGTTCCGCTCATTATTAGCAGTGGTGGTAACAGCGGCTCGCAGGCATCTACATTAATTATTCAGGCAATGGCTGTTGGCGAAGTAGCCATTGCAGACTGGTGGCGTGTTATGCGCCGCGAAGTTCTCAGTGGCATCGTACTCGGCAGCATTCTTGGTTTTATCGGTTTCATCCGCATTTGCCTGTGGCATGTATTAATGCAGCACGGTATAATACAAGACCTCTATGGCCCCTACTGGCTGCTCATCGGTTTTACGGTAGGTCTTACGTTAATGGGCGTGGTTCTTTGGGGCACATTAAGTGGTTCTATGTTACCGTTGCTGCTGAAAAGATTGGGCGCAGACCCTGCCGCATCTTCTGCCCCTTTTGTTGCAACATTGGTAGATGTAACAGGGCTGGTAATCTATTTCAGTGTTGCCTATATCTTTTTGCGGGGCCTGCTTTTGTAAGGCAGAAAAATAAATACAATTTTGGGCCAAACATAGGTACTTCGTAGCATCGGCTGTTGCGTCGCACTCTTGTACAGTTGGTTCATTATTGGTCGCTCATAGCTAATAGTAACACCATTGTTTTGCCATGAACAATGAACTACTCTTTGCCTATTGCCTCTTTGCCTTGTTGCTTGTTAAACCGAACGTAGAAGAGTGCGACGCAAGTAAAGCTTCATTGATGTTCCAAAGCCGGACCTAAAAAAAAAATTAAACAAACAGATCGCGGTAAAGCTTTGCGCCGGGTACAACGGAATAACCTGAAAGATCGGTAATGCCTTCTGCTGCAAAAACATCTTCATCCACAAAAGTATTTCCCGTGCATTGCGCAAATGGTTTGCTTAAAATATAATAAGCTGCATCTGCAAGTATAGCTGGTGTGCGGCTCATTTTTGCGAGCATTTCTCCACCCAGTAAATTTCTAACCGCAGCCGTATCAATGGTAGTGCGTGGCCATAGTGCGTTGGAAGCAATACCAGCATCTTTAAACTCGGCGGCCCAGCCCATTGCCATCATGCTCATATTGTATTTTGTAATGGTGTAGGCAATGTGCGGCCCTAACCATTTCGGGTCTATATTTATGGGTGGCGAAAGGGTAAGAATATGGGCATTGTTGCCTTTTTTTAAATAAGGAATACAATTTTTTACCACCAAAAAGGTACCGCGCACATTGATGCTTTGCATCAGATCGAAACGCTTGGTTTCTGTTTGTTCGGTACCGGTAAGCTGTATGGCGGACGCATTGTTTATTACCACATCAATACCACCAAATTTTTCAACGGCCTGTTGTACCGCCGACTGTATCTGTTCTTCGTAGCGTATATCTACCTGCACCGCCAAAGCCTTGCCACCGGCGGCTTCTACCTCTGCGGCAGCGGAGAAAATGGTACCGCCCAGTTTGGGATTTTCTTCGGTACTCTTTGCGGCAATTACTATGTTGGCGCCTTCGTTAGCAAGCCTTAAGGCAATAGCTTTTCCAATTCCGCGGCTTGCACCGGTAATAAAAACAGTTTTATTCAGGAAGTTCATACGGCAAAATGTTTTTGTATAAAATTGAAGAAAAGGAATTTATAAACCTAAGAATTCTTTTACAGCATCTTCTGTTTCTGCACAGGCTTTCTGCAAATCATTATTTACAATTATTTTATTAAAGTGATCCCTGAAAGATATTTCAAAGGCGGCTTTGCTTAATCTCGTTTGTATACTTTCAGCAGTTTCTGTACCCCTGCTTTCCAGCCTTTTTTTAAGCACTTCAACCGAAGGCGGTTGTATAAATATTGAAAGGGAATTGCCCATAAATTGTTGCTGAACATGAATGGCACCTTTTATATCAATATCGAGAACAGGTGTTTTTCCTTCACTCCAGATACGATCCAATTCTGTTCTTAAAGTACCATAATATTTTCCTTCGTACACCATTTCCCATTCTAAAAATGCGTTTTCTTTTATCTTCTTTTCAAAGTCTCCGATACCCATAAAATAATAATCAATTCCATCTTGTTCATTTGCCCTGGGTAACCTGGTAGCCGCAGAAACAGAAAATGAAAGATGCGGATATTTATTGAGCAAATATCTTGTAATAGAGGTTTTTCCTGCACCGGAAGGCGCAGTAATAATGATGATCTTTTTGACTTGAAAAAGCATGCAGATTTTTAGTTTGGGGTGCAATGTAATAAAGAAAGGCTGGCGAGAAATATTTGGTATACGAAATAGAGCCTGTAAATTTGCAGCCCGCCGACTCCGTAGCTCAGCTGGTTAGAGCTACTGACGCTTAATCAGTAGGTCCAGGGTTCGAGTGCCTGCGGGGTCACGATTTTTTTTAATTTGCCCGATAGTATAATGGTAGTACCTCAGATTCTGGTTCTGATTGTCTTGGTTCGAATCCAGGTCGGGTAACAAAAAAGGGATGAATGAAATGGTTTTCATTTGTCCCTTTTTATATAAAGTGCTTTTCAGAAAATAATTCAGTTTGTAAAAATTTATACCAACCCCTCCCCTGCTTCATTTTTAAACTAACCTGTAAATTTTGTTGTTACTTAGCTTAATATAAAAAAATATGCCTACAGTACTTATTACCGGCGGAACAGGATTGATAGGAAAAGCCTTATCAGCAATACTTTTACGAAAGGGTTATGAGGTGATCATCCTAAGCAGAACCCCATCTGCCGCTACTGAACAGCCGGCAGGAATCAGTTATGCCCAATGGAATGTGAAAACTGGTGAATTGGATAAAACAGCCCTGGCAAAAGCAGATTTTATTATTCATCTTGCTGGCGCAGGCGTGGCAGATAAAAGATGGACTGAAAACCGCAAAAAGGAAATTGAAGAAAGTAGAACCGAAAGCGGTGCCTTGCTGGTAAAGGCTTTACGGGAAACAGACAATAAGGTGAAAGCTGTTATCAGTTCGTCGGCGATTGGATGGTATGGGCCTGATACGCCAACTTCTTTAAACAAAGGTTTTAATGAAGACTGGAAAGCTTCTAACGATTTTCTTGGGCATACCTGCAAACTTTGGGAGGCCGCAATACTACCGGTAGAAAAGCTGGATAAACGACTGGTAATTTTAAGAACAGGTATTGTTTTAAGCAATGATGGTGGCGCTTTACTGGAGTTTAAAAAACCGCTGAAGTTTGGCCTTGCGACTGTTTTGGGCGGCGGTGATCAAATTACCAGCTGGATACATATTGAGGACATTTGCCGAATGTATGTTTACGCTCTTGAAAATGAAATAAGCGGAATATTTAATGCTGTGGCTCCACACCCGGTTACCAATAAGGCATTGACGCTTGCACTGGCAAAGTCTTTAAGAGGCCGGTCTTTTATACCAGTGCATGTTCCTTCTTTTGTGTTGAAGATAATGCTGGGCGAAATGAGTGTTGAAGTTTTAAAAAGCACCAATGTGAGCGTTACAAAATTGAAACAAGCAGGTTTTCAGTTTACCTACCCTACCATTGAGGCGGCATTGGCGCAACTTGCCGGATAGCCCTTGCAGGCCTGCTTTTGCGCACTATGCGTTTCGGCTGTTTAGAGATGCTCAAAGAAATAAAAGTAAAAGTGTGCGACGCAAGGAACGATGCCTAAATGTTCTAAATGCCGGGCTCAAAAAAAACTAATTACAGATCATCTGTTTCAAATTTTCTTTTACTTAGAAAAAACCATGCGGCGAGATAAACGCATACAAGCACCAATTGTAGTGTAGTATTTACTTCATTAGTGCTTATTTTTCCCTGTACGGTTTCCAGTACCGGAATGGGCAGCAATTCGTCGCTGCTCTGGATGGGGAGATACCTGCCGAATGTATCTGTGTAATAATTAAGCAGCAGCATAATTACATTCTCAAGAATTACAGTGTAAAGGAAAAATACGCCAATTGAAATACCGCTGCGTTTAAACAGCAGCGCAAGAAATATGGCAAGCCAGCAATAGCTTAGCGCCTGCAGAAAAAAGTAAAAAAGGTATTGCATGTTTTCGAAACTGAGCGTGCTATCCTGCTCAATTAAACCGAAATAGAAGGCCGTTAAAAAAACAAAAACAGTTGAGGCTACCGCTAGTATAAGCCCGCAAATTAATTTAGTAATGATGAACTCTTTTCTTGTAACTCCGTCAATTATATTTTGACGGTGGGTTTTAAAAGAGAATTCGTTAGTTACCGAGATAATCATGATAAGGCCGGCAATAAATAACAGGTAACTGCTTACATGAGCCGTCATTTCCCAAACTTTTGGGAATGCAAAGGGAGGGCCCCCCAGAAAAAGTTTAGCTACATCGCCAGCATCTTTATTGCTGTACAGCTTATGCTGAAACGCAAAAACAATATAGTTTATGCCCCAGATGCTGATGAGGTACAATGCTGAAAGTATCCAGAAAGTTCGGTAATTTTTTACTTTGAGCCATTCAATTTTTAATAACTGCAACATGTATTTTATTTGTTGGTAAGTTCAAGGAATTTTGTTTCAAGGCTTTTCTTTTTCACCACAAGGTGTGTAAGTACCACACCGTTTGCAAAGCAATGTGCGTTTACTTTTTCCAGATCGGCCGTACCTTTTGCAAAGAGTATCTGTAAAAAATCCTGCTGCTTTTTAATGCCGCTATGGCCACTCAAAGTATTCAATGCCAGTTCCAGTGCATTCATATTTGTGGCACCCACTTCAATAATATCTTCATTAACCAGCACTTCATCTACTTTACCTGCAGTAATAAGGATACTCATTTTAAGAATGGCCACATGCGTACAAACTTTTTCCACTTCATCCAGCATATGGCTGGCCATAATAATGGTTTTGCCATCAAGAGCAAGCTTCTTTATCAACTCCCTTATTTCGGCAATGCCAACCGGGTCGAGGCCATTGGTAGGTTCATCAAACACCAGCACATCGGGATCGCCGAGCAATGCAGCGGCTATAGCCAGGCGCTGCTTCATACCAAGCGAGTAGGTGCTAAACTTACTATCCTTGCGGTTATAGAGATTTACTTTGTGCAGCACATCATCTATCTGGTCAAGTCCCTTCCCTTTTATTTCAGCGGCAATGCGCAGGTTTTTTTCGCCTGATAAATAATGATAAAAATTAGGCGTTTCAAGCAGCGTGCCTATATGCCTGCGCATATTTTCGTTGCTGGGTTTGCCCAATAATAAAAAGCTGCCTGCTGATGGTTTAAGAATATCCATTACAATACCAAGCATCGTTGTTTTACCACTGCCATTAGGCCCAAGAATACCAAACACGCTGCCCTCGGGCACGGAAAATGAAACATTATTCAATGCACAGATCTTACCGTAATATTTAGTAATGCCATTGAGCGTTAATACATCCACAGTTGGTTATTTTTTTTGAAAAGTAGGCAATTATATGTCTTACATAAATTATAATTTTTTTAAAAGGCAGAATAGGCTTTACAGTGGAAATAATTTTATGAGCCCGGCAAAATAATTTCATAGCATCGGCTGTTGCGTCGCACTCTTGTGCCTTTGGGAACATTAAGCAGCAAAAGGTGCAGATATATATATGCAAAATTTTTCTTTACAGAACAAGAATTAGCATGGCCTACTTAACGATTGATGACTAACCTTTCAAATAATGATAAAAATAAAAATCACCAGGAAAGTGAACTGATGAAAATCACTAATTTATATGATACCCATCATTTACCAACCGCATGTTGCTTATTAATTTGCATATAATCAGACTACCTAGGTATGTTATTAGGCTTGCAGCATTATAGAATAAATGGCATTCTATATTCAATAATAATGGAAGTTTTGAAGCTTGCAGCGCCAGATACTAATTTGGTGGCATGATCCACTTCAGTCATCATATCAACTTATTAAAGCCTGGCTTTTAAGACTAATCGTGCTTACAAATATTTTTTAAATTATGCACCGGATAAAAATTAATAATTATGAAAAGCAATAATTGGTTATTCTGTTTCCTGCTTATAGCAGGGAATATTTTAGCTCCTTTGATTTCTAAATCACAGGGCATATCAAAAAAAAATAATGTTATTTTCATTACAACACACGATATGAACGAGCATGTTGATTTTCTGGGAACTCTTGGTCCGAATACTCCCAACTTTGACAGGCTCGCAGCTCATGGGATGGTTTTTTATAATCATTATACGCAGTATCCCTATTCAAATCCCGGAAAAACATGTTTGCTTTCAGGTTGGCGGCCTGATAAAACACAAGTATTTAGCAATGGCACAGAGCCGCGGTCTGTAATGGGCGATACCGTTAAATTTTTGCCTGAGTACTTTGACGCATTTGGCTATCGTACCGAGCGATATGGCACCATTATGCTGAATGACTGGGAAAGCGATATTAAATGGGATTATGTTGACACCACAAGTTTTGCAGGGATTAACAAAACAAAAGATCCGTTGCATTTGGAAAGTCAAACATATCGCGGGGGCGACTGGTGGATTAATAATGATCCAGATACATTAAAAAAAGGAAGCGACTATACAAAACATTTAGTGGAAAGACTAAAACAACCTGAACCAGATCCATTTTTTTATGGGCTTGGTTTTGTAACAACCCACAATCCATTTCAACCAAACTTAGCAAACTGGGACAAAAATGGAGATCCTGTGGTTCGGGAACGTTTACCCGATAAAAAAGGTGACACAACCTATTTTATAGGCAATGGCTCGGGCAATATAAAATTACCTCAGACCCCTCCAGGAGACCGCAATGATGTTCCCCCTATTGCTTTTCATGAAGATCAGATCATAAAAAGCGATGATGAATGGAGAAAGACAATTCATGCATACGAAGGTGACTTATCGCAACTTGACACATTTTTAGGCTGGGCGCTAGATGAAATTGATCGCCAAAACCTGTGGGAAAATACCGTGGTAATATTCTGGGTAGATCATGGGCAGCACTTGGGAGAACACGAGGGAACCTGGTTAAAAGGAACGATATTTGAAGAATCGCTGCGCATACCCCTGATCATTTGTGCACCGGGTAAAAAGCCGGGTATCTGTTATAATCTCACAGAAAATGTGGACGTCTATTCAACACTGGCAGAACTATGTGGACTACCATTACCTCCAGGCATGCAGGGCACAAGTTTAGTACCGTTGCTTGATGATCCTTCTTTGCCGTGGAAAAGGGCCGCTTTCTCTCAGATTCTAAGAACCAAACAAGATATTATGGGTCGTTCAATACGCACCCAACAATACCGCTATAATTCCTGGGAAACAGACGGTGAGGAATTGTACGACCATTTTATAGATCCATTTGAATATACCAACCTTGCGGGTAATACTGCTTATTCAACTGTGCTTGATGAAATGAGGACAATTCTCGCGGAAGGCTGGGAGAAATCACTTCCGCCCGTTTACTCCTTACTCAGTTTTTACCGGGATCACGATAATGACGGATTTGGTAGTACTATTGATTCTATTCATGCCTATGCTGTTTTGCCTGGATATGTTGCAAACAGCGGTGACTGCAATGATGATAACGCTGCTGTTAACCCCGGAATGACAGAGATCTGTGACGGCATAGACAATAACTGTAATGGTATTATTGATGAAGGCGTTGTGAATGTTTCTGTTACACCCACTTCTGAAGTAAGTATTTGTAAAAATAAAACTGTCACACTTAAAGCCGCATCAACACCAAAGGCTTCATTTCAATGGCTCAGAAATTCGGTCCTTATGCCAGGTGAGACGAAGGCTAACTATACTGCTGATTCTGCTGGTAATTACCAGGTAATTGCTACCGTTAATAATCTTTGCAGTGATACTTCAGCTGTTACCGCTGTAACCGTTGTCAATACACCAACAGCTAAAATTACTGCTAAAGGCAACCTGGATATTTGTTCAACAGGTGCTGTTTTGCTAAGAGCAAATAAAGGCACAGATTTTACATACCAATGGAAAATAAATAATACAGATATTGCCGGTGCTAACGCAAGAGATTATACCGCTGCAAAAGAAGGTTCTTATAAGGTGCAGGTTACCAACTTTACCGGTTGTAAAAACAATTCCACTTCTGTTACAGTAATTAAATCCTGCTTTACAGCATCAACAAAATCAACTGAAGAAGCAGTTGATAATAACAATGCGGGTATATTAACGGTTGCACCCAATCCAAACAGCGGTATAGTAAAAGTAAATTTTATCAGCCAGGAGGTTGGGCAAGTCTATCTTAAAGTTTACTCCGCAGAGGGAAAAGAATTGATAAATATAAAGGAATACTGTGTCAAAGGGCTCAATGGATATCAGCTCAATTTATCCAAGCTCAGCAGCGGCACTTATTTTGTGGAACTAGGTAGTAAAAAAACCGTGGCAAGAAAAATGATGATCATTCAAAAATAAAAATTAAGGTTTTAGAAGCTGTTTGCGCTAATTATTTTATTGAACGGGCTGGCGTTTTTCATGGCATCGCCTGTTGTGTCACTCACTTGTACGTTCGGTTTCCATGGTTACAACAATCTGCATATTCAATCTTGTTCAATTGATTCAATAAACAGCTTTTAACTTATTCAAAAAAATGGCGTGGCGGATGCAGATAAAAATACATCTGTGCTCGTGAAATGTATTTACACTTTTGAATGGCTCATTTACAATACGCCACTGAATTAATAAAAGCTGAATTACCAAACTACAGTACAAGAGTGCGACGCAACGATGCTTAATAGCAGCAATAATGCCTGGCTAAAAATGGCTGTAAATATTATTTGTGCAGCTAAAGGAACTTAAAATATTTTACGCTTTTAAACCCAGCCGCTGCAGCAAAGTATCTTTTCTTGCTTTTGAAACCATCAGTTTTTCGAGGGTGTTCATTACCACATAACCACCATCGCTGCGGATATAATGGGTAACAGCATTTAGATTTACAATAGTAGAATGATGGATGCGTATAAAGATTTCGGGAGGGAGCATTTCTTCAATATCGCCGAGGGTTCTGGAGATTAGCAGGGAGTGTTTATTATTAAAAAAAACTTTGGTGTAAGCCCCTTCGGCACTGCAGTACAGAATGGAACTTACCTGTACAAACTCGTAGCCATCGCGGTTGGGCAACGCTAATTTTTGTTCCTGTACGGGTTGCTTTATATTGTGTAAAAGGTTTTCGATATTAACGCTACCGGAGGATGAAAGTATTTTTTCCTCCGCCTTGTGAACAGCTGCTTTCAGGTCCTCTGCATCAACAGGTTTTAACAGATAATCTACCGCACTTATGCGGAATGCCTTCGCCGCAAACTTATCGTAAGCTGTAGTGAAGATGATACAGAAGTTAATATTATCGAGCATTTCGAGCATTTCAAAACCATTCATCCAGGGCATTTCCACATCGAGAAAAATGAGGCCGGGCTTATGTTTTTTAATTGCCAGAATACCTTCCTTACCCGAAGCGCATTTTGCCGTTACTTCTACATTCGGGCAGTTCTTTGCAAGGTCTGCAACAAGGGCATCAATGCAATGTTGCTCGTCGTCTATGATGATTGCTTTGATCATATCAGTATTCTTTGAAGGTAAGTATTACGGTTGTTCCGATTGTATTTCCCTGTTCATCTTTTTTATCTATGATTTCGAGTGATGCGTGGCGCTCGTTAATTAAATTATCAAGATCGAGTCGGCTCTGCGTTAAATGCACACCTTTTGACTGATGTGTTAATACTTCGCTTTTAAATTTATTTTGTTTCGACATTTCCCTGCCAATACCATTGTCGTCAATGATGCAGCAAATATTTTCTTTATCTTTTTTAACAGTTACGTTTACATAGCCACCATCTTCTTTTGGCATAATGCCATGCCAGATAGCGTTTTCAATAAATGGTTGAATAATCAATGCGGGTACCGGAAAAGATTTTAAATCTATGGTATCATCAATAGAAAATGAATAGCTGAACTTATTTCCAAAGCGCATGCTTTCTAATTGTGTGTACAGGCGGCAGGTTTCTATTTCATCATATAAAGTAATTTCTCTTTTATCGGAGTTTTGGAAAATGGTTCTTATGAGTTTTGAGAAAGTAGTTAGGTAAACGACTGCTTTGTCGTCTTCTTTTTTTTGAATTAGAGACTTAATGGAGTTCATACAGTTGAAAATAAAATGCGGATTCATTTGTGCACGAAGCGCATTTGCCTCGAGTTGAATTAGTTTTTTTTCGTAGTTTACTTTTAGCTTTTCTGCTTCTTTTTGGTCCAGTATCATTTTATACCTAAGCCTTAATTGCCTGATGCGGTTCCAAATAAGGAAACTTGCAATCAGTGTAAGTATTGAAAAGATGATAATGATTAGCCTGCTTTTTTCGGCCTCTTTTGCATCTGCTTCCGCCTGTTCTCTTTCTTGAACCTCATCGTTGAAAGTAAGCGTTTCTATTTGCCTTATTTTTTCAATATTTGCTATGCTGTCCTTAGCTGCTTCGGCTATTTTAAAATATTCGAAAGCTTCATGTTCATCTTTGTCATTATACATTTTATACAACAAGTTTGATGCATTGTAAATATTTTCCTGATCCTGGTATTCTTTCGCATTGTTCAAGGCTTTCTTAGCATAAAAAATAGCAGAATCATTTTGATTTCTTTTTTGAAAGATCATTGCCATATTATT
>JBBRDW010000127.1:0-13032 GCA_038203525.1 Chitinophagales bacterium
TTTGGAACTTACGACCGAATTCAATAGCGTTAATTCCTTTGAACAAATCTTCCATACTATTTTATTTAGTATAAAAATACTAAATAAAATAGCTAATTTCAAGTATTTTATATGGACATGCGCTGAATGTACCTAAACCTAATGATTTTATACTACTTGAATAAATAAAAAAGGCCACGCAATTTGCGTGGCCTTAAAATTTTCATGCTGCCATTTTTTGTTTTTTTCGTTTTATCTGCGTTACCAGGGAGTCCAGCGCACTGTCAAAAGATTCTTCAAAAGATTTGGAGGTGGCTTTCACAAAAAAATTGTGACGCGGCACTTGTACCCTGATCTCTGCGATCTTGTCTTTAATTGTGTGCACTACATTATCCAGCTTTAAGAATACGTCAACCTTTACAATTCGGTCGTGAAAAGTGTTCAGCTTTTCAACTTTTCGGTTTACATACTCTACCAAGTTTACATCGGCATCAAAGTGCACGGTTTGGATGTTAACATTCATACATATCGCTTTTATACGGTGAACAATAAATAAAGGAACTAAGGTTTTTGATAAAAAAAAGTACTTATTACTAGTGTGTAAATTAGGTTTTGTAAACCAGAAAATAAAATTTTTTTATTTGTTTTTACCAGCTATTTAACACAGAGTTTTTTATCTGTTAATAGATTAGGTGCTAAGCTTTGGGGTGAGCTTTTTTATGTACATCTTTAAGCTTTTCGATAGTGTTATGGGTATACACCTGAGTAGATGCGAGGCTGGAATGGCCCAGCAGTTCTTTTACAGCATTAAGGTCGGCCCCGTTATTCATTAGATGTGTGGCGAAACTATGTCTTAATATGTGCGGGCTTTTCTTTTCAATGGTGGTAACAAGGGCCAAATATTTTTTTACTGTGTTGTAAATATTTTTAGGATAAAGTGCTTTTCCTTTTTCATTAACAAGCAAACACCGCGCACAGCCGCCTATTTCAATTTTGCCGGATATGTAATCTTGTATTTGTACAAGTAGCTGGCCCGAAATTGGGATAATTCTCTCTTTATTGCCCTTGCCGGTTACTTTTAACTGACTGTAGGCGATATCCACATTGTCTTGAGTAAGTTTAAGCAGCTCGCTTAAACGCATGCCGGTATTGTACAGCAGCGATAGAATAAGGCGTTCTGTTTTGCCTTTCCAGTCTTTACCAAATGCAATATGGTTGAAAAGTGTGTTTGTATTTTTTTCTTCCACAAAAACAGGTAGCCGCTTGTTGATTTTTGGAGAAACTATTGCCCCAACCGGTGTTTGACTAACGACACCCTGTGTTATTAAAAATTTGAAAAAAGATTTAAGGGTCGATAACTTACGGTTGATGGTTTTTGAACTTGTTTTTTCCTTTTTTAATAATGCCAGCCAGCTCCTAATCTGGGTTGATGTCACATTTTTTAAATCAGGATCGCCACAAAGCTCTGAAAGGAATGTGTAGAATTGATCTAGGTCTGTACGATAGGAAATTACCGTATGCTGCGAGTACCTTTTTTCAAAATTCAGGTAATCGAGAAACTGTTGTATATAAGTATATTGGGATGGTAACATAGAAACAGCCATAAAGTTACTAACCTTATGGCTGTTCGGTATAATCCAGAAGAAATTACTTTATTTTTCTATTTTTCCGCTTAATATCTGCTGTTTGTATACAGCCTTCAAAACTTCGCCGCGACGCTTGATAGATGGTTTTATAAAGCACTGGCGCTCCCTTAACTGAAGCAGGACTTTGCTCTTTTCAAATTTCTTTTTGTACTTTTTAAGCGCTTTATCAATGTTTTCGCAGTCTTTTGAATCTATAATTAGCATAATTTATATACCTCCTTAAATGATTTTTTTGGAGTGCAAAGATATAAGTTCAAAGCTTATTTCCAAATTGAAATTTTATTGAACAATTTTTTCTTTTAAATCCAATATTTCTGCTCTGAATTTTATTTCATTATTTCATGACCCAGCTTGTCTCTTTTTGTCTGGAGGTATTTTTTATTGTGCTCGTTTGGTTCTATTTCAATGGGCACTATTTCTACTATCTCTAAACCATAGCCTTTTAATCCTGCCCGTTTTTTTGGGTTATTGCTCATCAACCTAAGTTTGGTTGCACCAAGGTAGCGAAGCATTTGTGCACCCATGCCATAATCCCGGTCGTCCATTCCAAAGCCCAGGTGCAGGTTTGCTTCTACGGTGTCCATACCTTCTTCCTGCAGCTTGTATGCTTTTAGCTTATTATAAAGGCCTATTCCCCTGCCTTCCTGGTTCATATATAAAATAACGCCTTTTCCCTCAGCCTCTACCATCTGCATGGCGCGGTGCAGCTGGTCGCCGCAATCGCACCGGAAACTGCCAAGTATGTCTCCGGTAAAACAACAGGAGTGCACCCTGGTAAGCACCGGCTCGCCCTTGTCCCATTTGCCTTTTACAAGGGCAAGGTGTTCCGCACCTGTGTTTTTTTCTTTAAAGGCAACCAGTTTAAAATGCCCATACTTGGTGGGCATGTCAACTGAAACTTCTTCTTCAATAAGCGAATCGGTTTTTAGCCTGAATTCTATTAGGTCTTTGATAGTAATGATCTTAAGATCAAATTTTTGGGCAATTTCTTTTAGTTCCGGAAGCCTTGCCATAGTTCCGTCTTCATTCATTATTTCTACAAGTACGCCGGCAGGTTCAAAACCAGCCAACCGGGCAAGATCAACTGTTGCTTCTGTGTGCCCTGTTCTGCGCAAAACCCCTCCTTTTACTGCACGAAGCGGAAAAATATGTCCCGGCCTGCCGAGGTCTTTGGGTTTTATTTTACTATCTGCAAGGGCCTGAACTGTTTTAGACCGGTCATGTGCACTAATGCCGGTGGTACAGCCGTGTCCAAGTAAATCGATACTCACTGTAAAAGGTGTTTCATGCAGTGCCGTGTTATCATTTACCATCAGTTCAAGGTTTAACTGGGTAGCCCTGTCTTCTGTAATGGGTGCACAAATTAATCCGCGACCGTATCTACTCATAAAGTTGATTACTTCCGGCGTTGCATTACGGGCAGCAGTTATAAAATCACCTTCATTTTCCCGGTCTTCATCATCCACTACAATTACCAGTTTCCCCTCTTTTATATCTTCAATGGCACTTTCAATGGTATCGAACATAAAATATATTTAAAAAGCAAAATTACAATTTATCAGCGTCTTTTGTTGCCGCTAAAGTTTCTAGTTGTTTAAAATGATATTCAAACGGCTTTAATTCGATGCAAAAAAATTTTTTGGACCCGGCGCCCGGAATACTATTAAGCATTCGTTGCGTCGCACTCTTATACATTCGAATTTTCTATTCAACTTTTATCGCAGCGTAAAAAAATGCGTATAAATCCTTGCGCCATTACGAGGCCTTATAAGTAATCTACTGCCGTGCATATAACTTTGCTTTATGTTCTGACAGCAGATTACCTTGTAACTCCAATGGCGAATTATGTTCTGAACGTAAAAGAGTGCGACGCAAGAAACGATGTTATGAAAAACTTCGGCCCGGCTCAAAATGCCTTCTTTACATTGCGATTTAAAACCTTTAATTTGTTATTAAATATTTATACTGTATTATAGTTTTGCTGTTATGCTCCACGATAAAGACAATGCATTGTTTACGCTGGCTGCTGATTTTATTCAGTACACCAACCGCTCCGTATTTCTTACGGGCCGTGCAGGTACAGGCAAAACAACTTTTTTAAAATATATAAAGGCAATCACATCCAAACAAACCGCAGTCGTAGCGCCCACAGGTGTAGCTGCCATTAATGCCGGTGGCGTTACTATTCATTCTTTTTTTCAGCTACCGTTTACGCCTTACATTCCGGAACGCAGTGGTTTTCAACAAACGCAAGGTATTGACAGGCACCATTTACTTGGCCGCATTAAAATGAACAGCGACAGACGAAAAGTTTTGCAGCAGCTTGAACTGTTGATCATTGATGAAATAAGCATGGTTCGCTGCGATGTGCTGGATGCCATTGATGTGGTGCTGCGCCATTTCCGATACCGCTATAACGAACCCTTTGGTGGTGTACAGGTTTTATTGATCGGCGATATGTATCAACTGCCGCCCGTAGTTCCCGATGCAGAATGGGAAATACTTTTGCA
Source organism: Chitinophagales bacterium (assembly GCA_038203525.1). Taxonomy (GTDB): domain Bacteria; phylum Bacteroidota; class Bacteroidia; order Chitinophagales; family Chitinophagaceae; genus Limnovirga. The sequence continues at coordinate 4,136 of JBBRDW010000127.1, forward strand.
ACATTATAACAGTCCTTTTTTCTTCAGCAGTAAAGTTATGCAGCAGCAAGAACCCATACATATTGAGCTGAATAAAATATACCGGCAGAACGAACAGCAGTTTATTGAACTGCTGAATAAAGTACGCAACAACGAAATGGATGCGGAAGGTTTTGCGTTGCTAAACAGCCGTTACAATCCCCTGTTCCAGCAGCCAATAGATGGCGGTTATATTGTTCTTACCACCCATAATTATAAAGCAGATGCAATTAATGCCGGAGAACTAAATAAGCTGCCGGGAAAAATTACAACTTACAAGTCCGTTATTATCGGCGAGTTCAGCGAAAAGAGTTACCCCGCAGAAGAAACGTTGCAGCTTAAAGTTGGAACACAAGTAATGATGATTAAAAACGATTCTGAGAAAAGGTTTTTCAACGGTAAGATAGGCACCATAACAAAACTGGAAACAGACCTGGCGCAGGTGGAGTGCAAGGGCGAGCCATACCCCATTGATATCAGACGGGAAAAGTGGGAAAATATACGTTACACACTAAACCCCGCAACACAAAAGGTTGATGAAGATATTGTGGGCACATTCGAACAGTTTCCATTGCGGCTTGCCTGGGCTATTACTATTCACAAAAGCCAGGGGCTTACTTTTGAAAACGCTGTAATTGATGCTGGCGCTGCATTTGCACCAGGGCAGGTGTATGTTGCGCTTAGCCGCTGTACAACTATAGGGGGAATTATATTAAAAAGTAGAATCGGCAATAACGGGCTAAATAATGATGAACGCATTGTTCAGTTTTCGCAGCAGAAAAATTCAGCTGCGGATTTAAGCGGTGCATTAGACGAATCTAAAAAAGCATTCCAGTCAACAATATTAAAAACACTGTTCGATCTTACTCCGCTTATCAAAGCAACCGAAGGCCTGCAAAAATTTACAGAGGAATATACCGCTGACTTTAATGAAGAAACACTGCCCTGGGTTATGCAAATGCAGGAAAGATTAGAAAAACTACAGCAAATCACTGAAAAATTTCAGCCGCAACTGCTGCTATTGCTGGAAGAAAACATTATGCCCGAACAAAATGAAATTCTGCAGAAAAGAATTGCCGCCGCCGCTGTTTACTTTGCGGAACACCTTCAACATCTTTCAACATACCTGCAGTCTTCCGTAGCTGTTACTGAAAGTAAGCAAAAAGCAATGCTGTACGTGCTTGCACTACAGGATGTACATCGTTCTATTAGCCAAAAACTACATGCAATGAATGGCTGCACAACAGGTTTTAATGCAGTTAATTATCAAGCGCATAAACTACAGTTTATTTTGCCCGCACTAAGGGTAAGCGCTTATGCAACTGCAAACAAAACTTACAAAACAGATTCACCGCATCCTGAATTATACAAACAGTTGCGTATGCTGCGAGATAAATTATGTGCACAGAAGGACGTTCCAATTTTTATGGTAGCCAGCAGCGCAACACTGGATGAACTTACCCGTTATCTTCCGCAAAACATAGAGGAGCTTTCCAGGATCAGTGGTTTTGGAAAAGCAAAAATGGAAAGTTATGGCCAGCAGTTTTTAGATATTATTATTGCTTATAGTCTCCAAAAAAAGCTAGGCTCTTTCATACACGAAAAAGAACCAAAGCGCAAGCGGAAAGAGCCCGCCAAGCAAAAGGTTGATACTAAATTGGAAACGTTTAAACTTTATGAATCGGGCAAAAATATTGCAGATATCGCTGCTGAAAGAAACCTTTCCGTCAGTACTATTGAAACTCATCTTGCCTATTATGTAGAGGCTGGCATAATTGCCATAGAAGCCCTGTTAAGCAAAGAAAAAATTCAGCTTATAGAGCCGCTTGCAAGGAAACACGAAGGCAACAGCACCACTCCTTTAAAAGAACAGTTGGGCGATGATGTTAGCTACGGAGAAATAAAGCTGGTACTTGCATGGCTTAATTATTTGAAGGAGATAAATATTACCAAAAACGAAGATGTATTTTGAGCCAGGCGGAAGTATATCTATGAGGCTTTACTTGCGTCGCACTCTTTTACGGTTAGATTATCCTTGATCATTACAAGGCATCCGAAGCAATCAACCCGCCATAATATTCAATTTGTTTTACACCAGGTATGAGGATTGCTTCGACCCCCCGCAATGACGCCCAAAGTTATTTTGTAAAAGAGTGCGACGCAAGGAACGATCAGTAAAGAACTTTAGCCGGGTTCACCATGCCTTTTCAATTACCCGCAAAAAAGTTGAAAATAAAATTTTAACTGTAGCCTCACCAGCTTTTTTATAAATGGGTTGATGTAATTATATCTTGGCGTTATCTTCGCCAGATGCAGCAAATACATATGAGAATAAAAATATCCGCTATTTTCTTTTTGTTTTTGATAACCGTATCGGGTTCAGCTATAATAGCGCAAACACCAGCTATAAATAACAGCGCAGATATTTACCTGCAACTGAAAAAGCTAAATGTCCTGGGCAGTGTTTTATATGTTGCTGCGCATCCTGATGATGAGAACACACGGCTGCTTGCATACCTTTCAAAGGAAAAACAATATCGAACCGGTTACCTGAGTTTAACGCGCGGTGATGGCGGTCAAAACCTCATAGGCGATGAACAGGGCATTGAACTGGGATTGATACGCACACAGGAATTACTTTCTGCGAGGAGAATTGATGGCGCTGAACAATTCTTTAGCCGTGCCTATGATTTTGGTTTCTGTAAAACGGCCACAGAAGCGATGAATACCTGGGGGCACGATAAAATTTTAAGTGATGTGGTTTGGGTGATACGCAAGTTTCAACCCGATGTAATTATCACCAGATTTCCCGGCGACGAACGTGCAGGGCATGGTCATCACCAGGCGTCTAATTTACTGGCAGTTGAAGCTTTCAAAGCAGCGGCTGATCCCAATATGTTCCCGGAACAATTAAAACAAGGCGTTCAAACCTGGCAGGCAAAACGACTGCTGTGGAATACCTTCAACTTTGGAAGCACCAACACAACAGACAGTACGCAGTTTAAAGTAGATGTGGGCGTTTACAACAGTTTGCTTGGTAAAAGTTATGGCGAAATTGCCAGTGAAAGCCGCAGCCAGCATAAGAGTCAGGGATTTGGTGTACCAAGGCAAAGGGGCCAGGCTTATGAATATTTTAAAAGTCTCAATGGAGATGCGCCAAAGAATGATTTGATGGAAGGTTTGGTAACCAACTGGCAAAGGGTTGACGGCAGCACGGCTGTGCAACAGCAAATTGATGAAGTTATCAGCAGCTATAATTTTGAGTATCCTGAAAAATCTGTTGCTGCTTTGGTTAATCTTTACAAATCAATCCAGCAATTGCCGGATGGTTTCTGGAAAAATAAAAAGCTGGATGAAGTTCAAAAACTGATTATTAGTTGCAGCAGTTTGTTTGCGGAAGCAACATCAACCAATGAATATGTAGTGCAGGGCGATAAATTCAATGTGCAGTTTTTTGTAAACAAAAGGAACAGGAACAATATAATACTTAAAAATATCAGGCTGCTTTCATTTGATTCTTCTTTTACTGATAACCTTGCGCAAAACCAAAATATCAATATCAATAAATCATTTGCGGTTCCGGTCGATGCAAAGATTTCGCAACCATACTGGCTGGAAAAACCTTTGCAGTCAGGTAGTTTTGATGTAAGTGACCAGCAATTGATTGGCAAAGCGCAAAACGATGCAGCTTATACTGCAGCATTTACTTTCAATATTGAAGGGGTTGATTTTACCGTTAACCGCGATGTGCAATATAAATTTACAGATCCGGTGAAAGGTGAGCTGTATCAGCCTTTCAGAGTTGAGCCTGCTCTAACGGGAGCGTTCAATGAAAATGTTTATGTGCTGGATGGCGCCAAACAAAAAAATGTTCAGCTTGAGCTTAAATCAAAACGCGTTTTAAAGAATGTTGATATTAATATTACCGCAGACAATGGCTGGAACATAAGTAACGGTATTTATAACGATTCATTAAAGAAAGACGCTACAGTGGATTTAAAAGCTGTGCTCACTACAAACGCAAATTCAAAAAGTAACATCGCAGTTGCTATAAAAAATATCAGCGATGCAGGTGGACAGACCTATAGTCAGCCGCTGGTGGAGGAAAGAAAAATCAGTTACGACCATATACCTGGTATTGTTTATTATAAACCTTTAGCTGCTAAAGCGGAGAAAATAGACGTAATTACAAGAGGCAAAACCATTGGCTATATTACAGGTGCCGGCGATAAAGTACCACAATCTTTACAGCAGTTGGGTTACACTGTAAAAATATTAAATGAAGCAGATATTACAGACGATAATTTAAAACAATTCGATGCGGTAATTGCTGGCATTCGTGCCTATAACACACAGGATTGGCTTACCGGAAAATACGATGTATTGATGCAGTATGTACAGAATGGCGGCAACTATATTGTGCAGTACAACACAAGTAATTTTATAAGCAGCGTAACGAATAAAATCGGGCCTTATCCTTTCAATATTAACCGTACCAGAGTAACGGATGAAAACGCAAAAGTTACGGTGTTGTTGCCAAACAATCCGGTGCTCAATTTCCCCAATAAAATTACAGATAAAGATTTCGAGGGCTGGCTGCAGGAGCGCAGCATTTACCAGGCAGAACAAATAGATAAAAAATACGAAGCACCTTTAAGCATGCACGATGCCAATGAGCCAGAAACCAATGGCAGCCTTATTATTGGCAAATATGGTAAAGGAAATTTTGTTTATACCGGCCTGGTATTTTTCCGTGAGTTGCCCATCGGCGTTCCCGGTGCCTATAGATTGATGGCGAACTTAATTGCACTGCCAAAAAATAAGTAATGAGTGAGAACAACGTAAAGAGGAGAAAGGTAAGTATCTGGTTTTTAGTTGTGCTTGGCGTAGCCCTTGGGTTGCTTTTAAAAAATGTGAAACTGGGTTTAATACTTGGCTTAATTATCGGGCTGCTTGCTGGTAGTTTGGCCGGAGGAAAAAGATGATCGGAATATTGATTTGTGAAGATTAAAATGCTTCTATGGAAATACATTTTTTTGGCCAGGCTGAAGAATAAGCATTAGGCATTCGTTGCGTCGCACTCTTGTACGGTTTGAAAATAATTCAGCTTTTATTTAAGCGAAGAAATGAACCATACAGGCACATAGAAACATAGGAATACACACATAGAAAATCTATGAACAAAGACGTGTCTATTTTTTTATGTGGTGAGAAAAGTTCAATTGTATTCCAAAAGTACAAGAGTGCGACGCAACGGAAGTTCAATAGCAGATCATCTGCTTGGCTCAATATAAAACTCTAACGAAATGAATGAACAACAACAGGTACCTCTGTTTAAAAAATGGCGCTACTGGTATATGCTGCTAGTGGCTGTGTTGCTTGGTTTAATTATTTTCTTTACCTGGTTCACTAAATATTTTTCATGAGCAGCATAGACTGGATAGTACTGGTGTTTACGCTTGCAGGCATTGTGGCGTATGGTTTATACAAGAGCCGTACCACCAAAAACCTGGATGGCTATTTTCTCAGCAACCGAAGCATGCCATGGCATTTGGTTTTGCTGAGCATTATGGGTACACAAGCAAGCGCTATTACTTTTCTTTCTGCACCCGGCCAGGCTTTTACAGATGGTATGCGTTTCGTGCAATATTATTTTGGTTTGCCACTTGCGATGATTGTTATCAGCATCAGCTTTGTACCTATTTTTAAAAAGCTAAAAGTATTTACCGCTTACGAATTTCTTGAACAGCGTTTCGATGTAAAAACAAGAACCTTTACTTCCGCATTATTTTTATTATCAAGAGGTTTCTCAACCGGCATCAGTATTTATGCGCCTTCTATTATTTTATCGTCATTAATGGGCTGGGATATTTTCTGGACCAATATTATCATGGGCGGCATACTTATTATTTATACCGTAAGTGGCGGCGCTAAAGCGGTGGCTTATACACAACAACTGCAACTGGGTATTATTTTTTCGGCCATGTTTATTGCGGGCTATTTTATTGTTCACAATATGCCCGCCAATGTAAGTTTTACGGATGCTTTGAAAGTAAGCGGAGCATCAGGCAAACTGAATGTAATTACAACAGGTATCAGCGATAAAGGCTTCGACTGGAAAGACAAATACAACCTTATCAGTGGATTGGTGGGTGGCTTCTTTTTCGCACTCTCATACTTTGGAACCGATCAAAGTCAGGTAGGGCGCTATCTTACAGCGAAAGACGTTAAAGAAAGCCGTATGGGATTATTGATGAATGGTCTTGTAAAAATACCTATGCAGTTTTTAATTTTATTACTTGGCGCATTGCTTTTTACTTATTACCAGTTTAATACCGGTCCTGTATTTTTCAATAAGGCTGTTGATGAAAAAGTATTTACTTCTGCTTATGGCGACAGTTTAAAAGCAACACAGAAAAATTATGATATTGCTTCGGCCAATCAAACGCGTATTACGCAGCAATATGTAGATGCTTTGCATTCAAACAGCAATAATATTCAATTATATAAAGACAGTTTGCAACAAAACAATACAGATATAGCAGCTTTGCGCACACAATATAAAACTTACCTTAAAAAAGCGGATGGCAGCACCGATACAAATGACACCAATTATATCTTCATCCGCTTTGTTGTGGATAATTTACCTGTGGGTTTGGTTGGTCTTTTAATCGCCATTATTTTTCTTGCATCGTGGGGCTCTATTGCTGCGGCATTAAATTCATTGGCTTCCTGTACGATGATCGATTTCTACTTCCGCTTTAAAAAGCATAAAGTTCATGTTGATGAAAATGAAATAGAAGATTTAAAAAGATATAACCAGTCAAAATGGGCTACATTAGGCTGGGGTGTATTTTGTATTGCAGTGGCTCAGTTCAGTAGTGGGCTGGGCAGTTTAATTGAAGTGGTGAATGTTTATGGTTCTGTATTTTACGGTGTTATCCTGGGTATTTTCCTGGTAGCTTTTTATATGAAAAAAATAGGGGGTAATGCTGTATTCTGGGCTGCAGTAATTGGAGAAACAATCGTGGTAGTACTCTTTGTTTTAGACAACAAGGGTATTATTGGCCTTGGCTTTTTATGGCTTACTGTTGTGGGGACTGCCGCGGTAATTAGTTTAAGCTGGCTGGCGGAGAAACTTTTCCCTAAAAAGCAAGTAGTATAAAACTGAAAAACAGTTCAATAAAAGCCTGTTTCATTTTATAAACGGGCTGCACCATGCCCAATAGAATTACCGAAAGTACAAGAGTGCGACGCAACAGGCGATGCAAGTAGCGATACAGTCTGCCAACAAAATATTTATTCCTATTGTACCAGCTTAATTTTAAATTTGATATTGAGTACTTTTACGCTTGCACAAATTAAACTACGTTTGCACACTCAAATAAACAGGTTATGATCGAAATAAAAGTGCCCGCAATAGGTGAATCAATTACTGAAGTTACCTTGTTGAAATGGACAAAAAAAGACGGTGAATATGTAGACCGCGATGAAGTAATTGCAGAACTGGAAAGTGAGAAAGCCACTTTTGAAGTAAATGCCGAGCAGGCTGGCTCATTAAAACAAATTGCCAAAGAAGGAGATACCTTAATAATAGGTTCTGTTCTCGCCCATATAGATGAAACTGCTGCAAAGCCTGCAGCAGCAAAGCCTGCGGAAGCAGCGGCGCCACTTCAGGAGGCTGCTCCAAAAGCCGAAACTCCTAAACCTCTTGAATCCCAGGCACAGGTAACTTCCGTTCCAAACGACATTAAAGCAACACCGGTTGCCTCCGCAATTATTGCCGATAAAAAAGTTGATCCTACTTCAATTACGCCGTCCGGTTTTGGCGGTAAGATTATGAAGAACGATGTAATGGAAGCGCTTGCCCACCCCGGTAAAAAAGCTTTTGCAGGCCAGGAACTGTTTACCCGCAATGTGCGCCAGGAAAAAATGAGCAACCTGCGCAAGACCATCAGCCGCCGGTTGGTGGAAGCAAAAAATACTACGGCGATGCTCACCACTTTTAACGAAGTGGATATGACCCGCATCATGGAAATACGTAAAACGTACAAAGACAAGTTTAAAGAATCGCATGGTGTAAATCTTGGCTTCATGAGCTTCTTTGCAAAGGCCTGCGCAATTGCGTTAAGCGAATGGCCAGCTGTTAATGCCTATATCGATGGCGATGTTTTAATATATCACGATTATGCAGACATTAGCATTGCAGTGAGCACACCACGTGGTTTAACAGTACCGGTTATGCGCAATGTAGAAAGCATGAGCATGGCCGATGTAGAGCGCAAAGTGGTTGAACTCGCCGGCAAAGCAAGAGATAATAAACTTACGATGGACGAACTGCAGGGCGGCACTTTTACCATTACCAATGGCGGGGTGTTTGGCAGTTTATTAAGCACGCCGATTATCAATATTCCACAAAGCGCAATCCTCGGAATGCACAAAATACAGGAGCGCCCAATGGCCATTAACGGGCAGGTTGTTATTCGTCCTATGATGTATCTTGCCTTCAGTTACGACCACCGTGTAGTTGACGGAAGAGAAAGTGTAACCTTCCTGGTTCGTGTAAAAGACCTGCTTGAAAATCCGGAGCTTTTACTAATGGGAAAAGATCCTGTAAAGAGTTTGCTGGAGCTATAAATCATTTGGTTTATCTATATTTAAAGGCCCGTATAATAGCGGGCTTTTTTTATTTTGAGCCAGGCAGAAGAAGTAATTCTATTGGGCATTGTTGCGTCGCACTCTTCCTCTGAAGAATAAGAATTGAGCTTATGTTGATTATCAATATAGAACGAGTATAAATTTTTCAATGGAGGCATAATACTCCTGCCCCTTTGTTTTAACCAACACAAAAGGGAGCCTAAATAAAACGGGTATAGGTT
>JBBRDW010000128.1:0-12772 GCA_038203525.1 Chitinophagales bacterium
ATCATTATCGTGATAGCGTTTATGTACATTATTTTCATCTAACGATTCTACATAACTGCAATACGACATATAATCTATTTTAATTTTTTATTTACTTTTTTACCCTGCATATATTTTACAAAAAATTGTTCTGCACTCAGCACTTCAATTTCAGAAAAATAAAGATCATCCCTGTCTTCAGTCACTATGCAGCCGCACTTGTTTTCAATGGCTGCGTAGTATTCAATGCCGTCTTCAAAACCATGTATTTTTTTATTTTGCAAAGTTTTTTTTACAGAAGTTTCAGTTGCCTCCGCTATACGTATATTGTTGCAAAGCAATTCTATTTTTTTTCTCGCCAGAATATTTTTATGTTTTTTCTCTGCAAAATAAAAGGCAATGGCAAGGCAAACCGGGGAAGTATATATTTCAAAATTGTGTAACCCGTGCAGACTTAAAATGCGGGAACTGTATGTAAACAAAGGATACTCTTTGTTAAGTACCGATACAAGTATATTGGTATCAGCGAATATTTTCATTTTTTAGAACGGTAATATGCTGCTTTAATCTCATTGCGGCTTTTTTTTTGTTTTGATACACAGCTTCGCCTTCGGCTATCTGGTGTACCCATTCTGCAATGGGGAAATCTTCGAGCGATTGGTAGCCGGATGAAGTTATCTTTTGCAACAAAAACTCTATTAGCCGCGAAAGGCTAATGTTGTTTTCGCTGGCATAATTCTTTGCCTTGTTTATTACAGCTTCATTAAAGCTTAAAGTTATTTTTGCGTCCACAAAAAATCATTTTTACAAAAAAAATATTTATACGCATAAAATTAATTTTTTATACGTGTATATTTTAAAATTAATTTTTTTGGACCCCGCCTTAAGTAAATTAATTAAACATCGTTGCGTCGCACTCTTGTGCTTACGTTTAATATGGCAGCATATACCTGCCCATCATTATCTCTTAAGCAGGAAACGGGCGCAGTAATTTAGTCACCTCAATTTGTATGATACTTTGGCTACACTTTTCGCAAAGCAAGTTGCTACATAGTATAAGCCCGGCCGGCATGTGCCCAATAATGATTTACAGTACAAGGGTGCGACGCAAGAAAAGCAAAATAGCAGCAATGCCGCCCGGTACATAAAAAAATAAACGCACCATTTTATCTGGTGTAAAGTAAGTTAGATAAGGGTAAACAGCAAAGCTTATTCTGATAATATTGCTTTATTTTTAGCCTGCATAAATAATTTTAAAACTTATGGAAGAGTCGGAAAAATTAAAGCGTGTAGTGGAAGCACGTATGAAACTGAAATCAAGATTTGAAGAAAAAATTAATAACACACCATCGGTTGCTGATGCGAAACCCTTGGGTACAGGAGTGCCTAACAGGCATGGCATGCCATTGGTTCCTGTGGGGCAAACCATCACTACAAAATGGCCGGTGCTAGACCGGGGCACGCTTCCTGAAATTTCGTTACAGCACTGGCGATTAATACTCGATGGCGAAGTGGAAAACCCCGTTACACTTACATGGGATGATTTTATGGCGCTGCCCCAAACCCAAGACACGTCAGACTTTCACTGTGTAACCACCTGGTCAAAATTAAATATGAATTGGAAAGGCATTAGCCTGATTGATCTGGCAGCCTTGGTGCTGCCCAAAGAAACGGCGACACATATTTTGTGTTATGGTTACGATGATTATACCACTAATGTTTCGCTGCAAGAAGCGCTTAAACCCGATGTGTTGCTGGTACACACTTACGAAAACAAACCGCTTCCGCAGGAACATGGTGGGCCTGTGCGTATGATAACCCCACAGCTTTACGCATGGAAAGGTGCTAAATGGATAAGCAGGATTGAGTTTCTGCCCAAAAACAAGCTGGGCTTTTGGGAAAAAAGGGGTTACTCCAATACTGCTTACCCCTGGAGAAATGACCGGTATAGTTAACTTTCCCAAGATTTAAATACTAACTTCCACTTCTAATTTTATTACTATGAATAAGTTCTCTTTGCTTTTTTTGTTGCTGATACCAACCTTGCTTTTTTCGCAGAATTATGATGCACAAATCAATAAAAATGTAGAAGAGATTATTCCCAAGGTAGTGGAATGGCGGCGGCATTTTCATCAAAACCCCGAGCTCTCCAACCGCGAATATAAAACCGGCGCCATGGTGGCAGCATATTTAAAATCGCTTGGTCTTGAAGTAAAATATCCCGTTGCAAAAACCGGTGTCGTTGCCATTTTAAAAGGCGGAAAGCCTGGACCAGTTATAGCTTTGCGGGCAGATATGGATGCCCTGCCGGTAACCGAAAGAGTAAAACTTCCTTTCAGTTCAACGGTAACAGACACGTTCAATAACCAAACAGTTGGGGTTATGCATGCCTGCGGCCACGATTCGCATACCGCCATGCTCATGGGCACCGCCGCAGTACTCAGCAAAATGAAAAAAGATGTTCCCGGCACCGTGGTATTTTTATTTCAGCCAGCAGAAGAAGGCGTGCCCGAGGGAGAAGAAGGCGGCGCTCCATTAATGATTAAAGAAGGTGCTCTCGATAATCCAAAAGTAGAAGCCGTATTTGGGTTGCACATAGAAAGTGCCATTGAAGCGGGCACCATCGAGTACAAGCCCGGCGCTTTTATGGCTTCGTCAGACTGGTTCACCATTACGGTAAAAGGCAAAGGTAGTCATGGCTCGCAGCCCTGGCTTGGTGTAGATCCCATTGTTGTTTCCTCGCAGATTATACAAGGCCTGCAAAATATTATCAGCCGCCAGGAAGATTTAACCCAGGCTCCGGCGGTTATTACGGTTGGCGCTATTAACGGCGGCGTTCGCAGCAATATTATTCCCGAAGAATGTACAATGATCGGCACCATTCGCACATTAGACAGTAAGATGCAAACCGATATTCATGCACGTATTAAACGTACTGCTGAAAATATTGCAGCAAGTGCAGGCGCCACAGCCACCGTGTCTATCTTCACCAAAACACTCGTTACGTTTAACGATTTAGCGCTGGTAAATCAAACATTGCCCGCATTGCAGGCCGCAGCGGGAAAACAAAATGTAATCCTCACAAACTGGGCTACCGGTGCTGAAGATTTTTCTTATTTCGGTGAAAAAGCGCCGGCCTTCTTTTTCTATCTCGGCGGCATGCCCAAAGGCAACGATCCCGCCAATGCACCTGCCCACCACACCGCAGATTTTTTTATTGATGAAAGTGGTTTCAATGTTGGCATAAAAGCATTCTGCCAGATTGTTTTTAATTACACACCCGCAAAAAAATAAACGGCTGACTTTTAAATAATTTTCTTTGTGAGCCGGGCAGTAGACTATGAATTTAGCTTCCGTTGCGTCGCACTCTTATACTTTCTGTAATTCTATTGGGCTTTTATCGAAGCGGCGACTAAATGCTGGGAATGCGACGAAATGTATGCTAAACAAACATTTTAAAAGTTAGGGTATACAAATTCAACACCTTTTCCTCATATATAATTCCATTATTTACTGATACCTAATTTATTCCACACATCATCTTTATAGGTGGGGCTTACGGGTATTTTTTGATTGTCAACTGTTAGCTGGTAATGCTCGATACGACTGATATGTTCAAGGTTAACGATATAGCTTTTATGAATGCGGATAAATTTTTGCGGGGATAGTATTTCTTCAAATTCCTTCATGGTTTGCCTATGCAGGTAATTACCTGTTGATGTGTGTACTTTTAAATAATTGCCGGTAGCTTCTATAAAATAAATATCAGCCAGCTTCAGCCTTATCATCTGTGCGCCATCTTTAATGATGATTATTTCATCTTTTTGTTTATTGCTAATTATGTCTTTTACCTTATGACAAGCCTTTAAAAAACGGCTGAATGTAACAGGTTTTAGCAGGTAATCTAAGGCATCCAGTTCAAAGGCTTTAGCAGCGAAATTTTCATAGGCGGTTGTAAAAATAATTTTTGTTGATGTCGGTAAAATTTGCGCCAAATCAATACCGGAAATGTCGTGCATTTGTATGTCGAGAAACACAAGTGGAATCTTATGTTTCTTAACAAACGCTAAGCCTGCTAAAGGATCGGTAAAAGTTTGCTCAATTAAAAGAAAATTTATTTTACCGGCATGCTGCTGCAGCACCTGCAGCGCCAAAGGTTCGTCATCTATTACAATGGCTTTTATCATATTTTTTAAAGATTAATCTGCAAATGAATTTCATGTGTTTTGCCATCATTTAATTCTTTTAAGTTATACTTTCCTTCATACATCAGGTTCAATCTTTTTTTTGTATTGCCAAGACCAAAGCCATTTTGCAATGTTTTATTTTGTTCATTAATTGAGTTGGTTACATTAAGCGTAAGCATTTTTTCTTCAACCTTTAGCATTATACTTACAGCCGATGGCTTTTGCATACTTATGCCATATTTAAATGCATTTTCGATAAAGCTGATAAGCAATAAAGGCGCAATGGCAGCTGGTTTTTTATCCCATTGAATATTTGAGCTGCATTGAATATTTTCATTTTGTTCTAGCCGTATTTTATGCAGATGAATATATTTTTCTATGAAATCAAGTTCATCCTGAATGGGCACATATTCAGCATTGCTGTCTTTAAGTGTGTATCGAAAAAGGCCGGAGAGTTCTTCTATGGTTTGGGCCGTTTTATCAGCATGCTCTTCGAGTGCTAATGCATAAACATTATTAAGTGTATTAAAAATAAAATGTGGTTCTATTTGGGAACGAAGATTTTGCAAAGTTACCGTTGCCTTTTCTTTTTCTGCAACCAGTTTTTGCTGTCGCTGTGAAATATAACCGCGTACAAGCGAATAAAATACCGCATAAGCAGTAAACATAAGAAAACGGAAAATAAAAGTAATGGTAAGAGACGCATCATAACGTGCCACACCATAATTATCCGGATTTAATTTTACTGTTGTCATGCCCAAGAACTGGTCTGCAATAAAAATGCAAATGAAAAGAACTGTAAAATTGCGCCAGGCTTTTTTTGGCTTTTTTTGTTCAGTAATGGTTCCAAAAAAAACTCGGTAAAAAAGCGTACAATAAATTATCCAGACAAAAAATATCGGAAGGACATAGATAAAAGTACTCGAAATTGATGCAACTCTTGTAATATCCGGATATACCTGCATTAGCATTACCAGAAAGGAAAGTAAAACCATGATGCCCAAATTGATGAGCACTTCTTTGATAAACGGCTTAAACGAAATCTGTTTCATAATGATTATTTTTTCACAAAGCAACCCGCATCTTGAGCTTTTTGAAAATCACTGTGATAAAGCTATTGATATTTGTGATGAAACATTAAAATCATCGGGTTTTACCTTGCTTTTATTGGGGGATTCTTTACCGCCGTTGGCTGTGCTGTTACTGGCAACCTTCGCCGCAGTCTTCGCTGCAATAAAAGCTCCATAGAATTACCAAACGTACAAGTGAGTGACACAACAGGCGATGCCCAAAGTGATAGTGCCGGTCACAAAAAAATAATTCATTAAAAATTTGGAGTGCACCCTTTGAAATGATAACCCATCACACCAAAACAATTAGGTATATCTTTAAAGAATTAAAAGGTATAAAATGAAAACACCGTCACAAAGTAAAACTGTACCAAGCAACCTAAATTCCGTAACCTCCTGTTGCAGGCACCGTGCTTCTTGCCACATTTAAAGGTCTTTGTTTTATTATAGAGACAGTTGATGAAATTACACCCGATATATAGGGAAATATTAAGGGCAGGTTACGAACAGCTTTTTTTGACGGTTCTACTAAAAAAAATTTGATGACTAAATCTTTGCAATTTGTTTCCGGCGGTGGCGAAATGGGTGCTTTAATACGGGCATACAACTGGGAATCTTCACCTGTTGGCCCGGCTGATAAATGGCCACAAAGCCTGCGTACTACGCTTAACATTTTGCTTAACTCGAAATTTCCGATGTTCTTATATTGGGGTACGAATTTGGTTTGTTTTTACAATGATGCCTACCGCTTTAGTCTGGGTAATGATGGAAAGCACCCTTTACTATTGGGGATGAAAGGCGAAGAAGCCTTTCCTGAAACATGGCATATTGTAAAACCCCCAATTGATCAGGTACTTGCGGATGGTGAAGCCACCTGGAGTGAAGATCAGTATGTTCCCATATATCGTGAAGGAACATTGAAAGATGCTTATTGGACCTTCAGCTTTAGCCCGGTTAAAGACGAAAGCAACAAGACAGCGGGCGTATTTTTAACCCTTATTGAAACCACGGAGAAATTCAACAATCTTAAAAAAATAGAAGAAAGTAATGACCAACTGAGTTTCGCAATTGAAGCAACAGAATTAGGTACTTTCGATTTTAATCCGCTAACAAATAAATTTATTGGCAACAACCGGTTGAAAGATTGGTTTGGCCTGCCTCATGAAATTGAGGTTGACCTTACACTGGCAATAAATGTGATGGTTGAAAAAGACAGGAGCCGTGTTACAGATGCTATACAAAAAACGTTGCAATTTGAATCGGGTGGGCTTTATGATATTGAATTCGGTATTATAACCCCCGTAACAAAACAGGAGCGAATTGTTAGAGCTAAAGGAAAAGTATGGTTTGGCGATGATAAAACCGCTTACCGTTTTACCGGAACACTTCAGGATATTACAGAACAGGCAATTGCCAGAAAAAAAATTGAAGAAAGCGAACAGCGTTTCCGCAACCTGATATTGCAGGCACCGGTGCCTATTAATACATTTCAAGGTCCTTTTTTTATTGTAGATACAATTAATAAAACAGCACTTGAAATTTGGGGAAAAACCTACCAGGAAGTAATCAACAAACCGGTGTTTGATAGTTCGCCTGAATTGGAGGATAGTATAAAAAAAATACTCCACAATGTATATACTACCGGTGAACCTTTTATCGCCAACGAAATACCGGTTCAAGTTAAACGCACAGGAAAACCAGACACGGCTTATTTCAATACGGTTTATCAACCATTACGTGATTTGGATAATAAAATTTACGGCATTATAGCAATAGGAACAGAAGTAACAGAAGCTGTAAATGCACGTAAACAAATTGAAGCAAGCGAAAAGCGTTTCAGTAATATCCTTGAACAATCCCTGATGGCAGTTTCAATTTTTAAAGGCAGAGAAATGCGCATTTCATTTATGAATGAGCCGATGATAGTTATGTTTGGAAAAGGCAGAGATGTTATTGGTAAACCTTTAATAGAAGTGTTGCCCGAAATTGAAGGCCAGCCTTTCCCCCAATTATTGGATGATGTTTACACAACGGGTGTACCCCATTATGGTTATGAAATGCCAGGCACACTTGTACGCAACGGAAAAGCAGAAGAAACCTATTTTAATTTTGTGTACCAACCTTACAGGGAGGTGGATAATTCGATAACAGGTATTGTAGTAATAGGAACTGAGGTAGGCGTGCAGGTAATTGCAAAAAAACAAATTGAAGAAAGTGAAAATCGGTTTCGCACTTTTGCCGATAGTATTCAAAACCTTGCATGGATTGCCAATGCTGAAGGATTTATTTATTGGTACAACCAGCGATGGTATGATTACACAGGAACAACGCTTGAAGAAATGGAAGGTTCGGGATGGCAAAAAGTGCATCATCCAGATAAAGTTAAAAAAGTTACTGAGTTTCTGAGCGAAGCATGGAAAAAAGATGAAGCATTTGAGCTAACCTGTCAGCTTCGCGGGTATGACGGAAAATATCGTTGGTTTCTCACCCGTGCCTATCCTGTAAAAGATGCCAATGAAAATATTGAACGATGGATAGGAACCAATACAGATATTCATGAGCAGAAAGAAAAAGAACAAAAAAAAGATGAATTTATAAGCATTGCGAGCCATGAAATGAAAACCCCTTTAACTACTGCCAAAGGTTATCTTGATTTATTACTGTTGTTATTTAGCGAAGAAAACCAAACCGCCTTTTCCTACGCCAACAAAGCCAAACAGGCAGTAGACAGGCTAAACAGTTTTGTTACAGAATTATTAGATGCCAGTAAAATACAAAACGGAAAACTGGATTATAATATATCCATGTTCGAATTTAATGAAATGGTGGATGAAGCCATAGAAGACATTCAGCTTACTGCTAAAAACCATAGCGTGCAAAAAACAGCAAATAATACGCGTCAAATAAAAGGAGATAGAGACAGGCTGCAGCAGGTAATGATTAATTTATTAGGCAATGCCGTAAAATATTCTCCCAATGGGGAGAAAGTAATTATTAAAGTGGAAGAACAGGATGGAAACATTCAGGTATCCGTTCAGGATTTTGGTGTTGGAATGTCCAGTCAGCATTTAGATAAAGTTTTTGACCGGTATTACCGCGTTCAGGAACATGCAGTTTATTTTCAGGGCTTGGGTATTGGGTTGTACATTTCTAAAAATATTATAGAAAGACACCAGGGTAAAATATGGGCAGAAAGTGAACTGGAAAAAGGCAGCACTTTTTATTTTACACTTCCATTATAATAATGGCAGCAGTATTTGGAACCTGATAATTTTTTTGTACCCGGCAACAGAATATGCATTGAACATCGTTGCGTCGCACACTTGTACTTTCGGTTATTCTAATCGACACCAAAGAGGTGCAGGAGTTTCGCAGAGCAATTTTGCATAAGTTGTATTTGAAAAGAGTTTTTATTTATCTTTCTAAAGTGCAAAGGTTAGCAGTCATTATAACTTACCACACCAATACGCTGGCAGATTATTATTCAATTACAGCATATGAAACAAATTAACAAAGACAAAGCAATTGCATTGTTGTTTTTTGCATTCACCATTCTATTTATAATATTGTCAATGACGAATCAAACTTTTTTTAATTGGGTTTTTGAAAGGCATCATAACCAATTGAGTTGGTATTTAAGACCAATTTTTTTAATTCCATTTTGTTTTTTTGCATATAAGCAAAGCTGGACAGGAATTTCGATAACTGTATTTTGTCTATTTACAAGTATGTTTTGGTTTAATAAACCAGCGTACGTAAGTGAGAACGTTAAAACATTTCTTCAATTCGAAAAAGACTGGCTGTATGGGGAATGGAACTCAAAAAAAATAATGCTAATTATTACGGTTCCCGTTTCATTTATTGCTTTAGCACTTGCATTTTGGAAACGTAGTTTGTTTACGGGGCTTGGAGTTGTTGTTTTAATGGCCACAGGAAAAATACTGTGGAGTATTCAAAATTCAGGAGAGGCAGGAAAATCAATTATTATTCCAGCACTTACCGGCCTTCTAATATGTACCGGACTTATTTTTTTTGGTTTTAAAAGACTTGAAAAAAAGAAAACAACCAACCGCTAACCATACAAAAAGCGCAACATTAAAAACTTGAAAATCAATGATGATTTTTTTGGTATTACGTTTTATAACGGCAATCTTTGTTTTGGCAGTAAGCAGACCCAGCCACACGCAAAAACTGAACTTTATGACACTAATTAAATAACTAAAATAATTTCTGGAACTTACAAATAATAATTCAAAATAAAATAATGGCAAAGTTTAAAACAACATTATTGACAGCAGGAAAAACTGCAACAGGAATTTGTATTCCAGACGAAATTGTAGAAGCATTGAACGCAGGAAAGAAACCACCAATTAAGATAACTTTGAATGGATACACTTACAGAGGTACAGTTGCTGTTATGGGCGGAAAATATATGGTTGGTGTGAATGCAGGCATAAGAGAAGCTTCGGGCGTAAAAGGTGGCGACACTTTGAATGTCGAAATTGAATTAGACAGCGATGAAAGAAAAGTCGAACTTCCTGCTGACTTTAAGAAAGCACTTGACAAAAATTTAGATGCTAAAAAATCCTTTTTGACACTTTCTTATAGCAAACAAAAAAATCATATTACATTAATTGAGCAAGCCAAGACAGACGAAACAAGACAAAAACGTATTGATAAATCTATTGCAAACTTGATAGCAAACAAAAAATAAAAACAGCTGACGACCAACTGCCAGCCGAAAACAGGCGGTTTGGTAATATGGCGGGGCGACGAATATATTATGAACTTTTTGTTCGCTATCAGCTTCAGTTCCAGCCGACGAATAAAATTGAGCAATAGAATTAAGAATGAACTTTTATTTATAAATTTAGCTTCGGTTACTGGCTGACGATTTTCAAATCCTCTAACTTCACTAAGTTAACGTTAGCTGTAATTTTAACCAGCATTTTATGGGACTTTTTAATTTTTTAAAGAAAGAAATAAAAATTGAAACACCTCTCAACACTTCAGTCTTTACAACTAACAAAATCATGATTGACAATGTGCTTATAACACGAATTTATCACTCCAGTGATAATTATTTATCATTCATGGATGATTACTCTACTAACTGCAATGAAAATATAATGGTTGTAAGTTTAGAAAATTTTTTGAAAAAAGATGAGAGTATAAAATCTGCAATCAATTTACCTATTGGACATCGTGCACATCGTAAAAGCTTGATTGACAATTGGACAATTGAGAGATATGTAGAAGAGGAGGATGAAGACGAAAATGAAGCGTAAAGAGACATTTAAAAATCTATCGTTTTTCCCACTTACTTAAAGCAATATTTTTTAATATTTTTCGATTGGACTTTAAACTAAATGGCATTTTGTAAATTACTCCATAGACCAAAACTGCAGCCAGTCGGGTAAGTAAGGGGATTTTCATCCATGCTCCTCACAGAACCGTACGTAAACCTCTCGATTCATACGGCTTCTGCGCCTTTGTTGGTCGCCTGACCAACATCAACCGCTTCAATCTTCGCTTCCATAAAAGCTCCATAGAATATCCGAACGTACAAGGGAGTGACACAACGGAAGCTCAATAGAATTCCCTAAGTTGGCTAACAAAATATTATTTTGCCCATTTCGGTATCTAAAACCAATTGCGCCTTATTGCTAAGGCTACTGCTAAAGATATCCCATGCCCATTTTTTTTAAATTATTTCCTGTGTTCTCTTTGTTACTTTTGGAAGCGCAATAATTCAATTATAAAAAATGGAAATAAACATAAACGGAAGTAAACGGCAGATAGCAATTACGGATACCAATACACCGCTTCTTTGGATAATAAGGGATGTGCTTGATTTAAAAGGAACCAAATTTGGTTGTGGTAAAGCCGCCTGCGGGGCATGCACCGTGCTGATTGATGGCCAGCAGGTAAGATCCTGTTTATATCCAATTGGTATGGTGAAAGAACAGTCGGTTACCACCATTGAAGGTTTAGGCTCGCCGCAAAATCCGCACCCGGTACAACAGGCTTGGATAGAAGAAATAGTACCACAGTGCGGGTATTGCCAGCCTGGTTTTATGATGGCCACAGCTTCATTATTAAACAACATTGCCAATCCCACAGAGGAGGACATTGACAGCAATATCACCAATGTTTGCCGTTGTGCCACGCATTACAGAATACGTAAAGCCATTCACAGGGCTGCAGCCATTAAATCCCAAACCACTAATTTATAAACGAATGGAAAATAATAATAAGCAGGCAAAGAAAGTTACCCGCAGAAAGTTTATCATTAAAGCGTCCTTAGGTACGCTTGGCGGTCTGGTGTTGGGCACTTACTTATTTCGCAAACCCATCCATAGATCTTTGGCAGGCTATATAAATAACTTGAAAACCCCTTATGATGGCAGTACAGATGACCCCATTATTTGGTTTGAGATTACACCTGACAACCGGGTGATTCTTAAAAGCCCAAAAGTTGAAATGGGGCAGGGTGCTTTTACAGGCTTAGCCCAAATAACAGCAGACGAAATGGAGGTTTCTATTGACCAGATAAGCGTGGTGCATGCGCCTTCTGCTTCGGGTAATGTAGATGGTGGCGCTACGGGTGGCAGCACTTCTGTTTCCAGCCTTTGGCAACCCTTGCGGGAGCTGGCTGCTACCATGCGTGAAATGTTAAAAACCGAAGCTGCCAACAAACTGGGAGTAGCGGTTTCAACTTTAAATGTATCTAATGGTATTGTTTCAGGCGGCGGTAAATCTATTACCTATGCAGAGGTAATTAAGGGTGTTACAAAATGGAAAATTCCTGCTACGCCAAAATTGAAAGCATTAAAAGACTATCAATATATTGGTAAACCAATTGCCAGGGTTGATTTAAAAGCAAAGGTATTTGGTGAACCAATTTTTGGAATAGACAGTGTAATGCCGGGTATGTTATATGGATCAGTGGTGAGGCCGGATAAGGTAGGTGCCCAATATATTGATGCCGATACCAGTGCAGCCGAAAAAATGCCCGGTGTGGTAAAGATTGTAAAAGAAAAAGATTTTGTGGGTGTGGTAGCGTTGTCTTTTACTGAAGCCGAGAACGCCAAAAATGCCATAAAAGCAAATTGGAAGATGGATAAAATCTGGCAAACACAAGACATTGAAAACCTGATAAAAGTCGGCAAAGGAGACCCTGTTGAAATTCAAAAAACGGGTGATGCAGAAGATTTGCTTGAAGATACGGATGGCCTTATCACCATGGAATTTACCAGCCCCATTGGTGCACATGCTCAAATGGAACCTAATGGCGCTTTGGCATTTGTAGAAAAAGATAAAGTAACGATAATGATATCTACCCAGGTTGTAAAAATTACCAGGGCGGAAGTAGCAGAAAGGCTCGGGATAAAAGAAGAGCAGGTAAATATTATACCCACTTTTCTGGGTGGTGGTTTTGGCAGAAGGCTGCATACGCCCCATGCAATACAGGCGGCAGTAATGTCCAAAGCCGTTGGTAAGCCTGTTAAATATTTTTTTAACCGGCAGGAAGAA